>NZ_JBPQTL010000033.1:0-54660 GCF_051386295.1 Micromonospora sp. URMC 105
CGGCGGGGGTCAGGGGGTGGTCACTCGGTCGCGGAAGGTGGTGCGGTAGGCCTGGGGGGTGGTGCCGACCCGGCGGGTGAAGTGGTGGCGCAGGGCGGCGGCGTCGCCGAAGCCGGCCCGGTCGGCCACGCTCTCCACGCTCAGCCGGGTCTCCTCCAGCAGCCGCCGGGCCAGCAGCACCCGCTGGTTGGTGAGCCAGTCGTGCGGGGTGGTGCCGGTCTCGGCCCGGAACCGGCGGGCGAAGGTCCGCGCCGACATGCCCGCGCGGGCGGCCAGCTCGTCCACCGTGGTCGGCCGGTCCAGGTGCCCGATCAGCCAGCTCAGCACCGGCTCCAGGGTGGGGGCCTCCGGCGTGGCCGCGATCGGCGCCTCGACGTACTGGGACTGGCCGCCGTCGCGGTGCGGAGGGACGACCATCCGGCGGGCCAGCCGGGTGGCGGTGGCCGAGCCGTGCTCCTGGCGGACGAGGTGCAGGCAGGCGTCGATGCCGGCGGCGGTGCCGGCGCTGGTGAGCACCGGCCCGTCGGCGACGTAGAGCGAGTTGCAGCGGACCCGGGCGGCCGGGTGGCGGCGTTGCAGCTCGTCGACGTACCGCCAATGGGTGGTGCACTCCCGGCCGTCGAGCAGCCCCGCCGCGCCCAGCACGAAGGCGCCGGAGCAGACGCTGAGCAGGTACGCCCCCCGGTCGGCGGCCCGGCGCAGCGCGTCCAGCACCGGCTCGGGCACCGCGCAGCCCTGGCTGTGGGCCGGCACGGCGACCAGGTCGGCCTCCTCGACCGGGCCGAGGTCGGCGTGCGGTGTGAGGCCGAAACCGGAGGAGGTGCGGACCGGGCCGCCGTCGGCGGTGCAGACGGCGAACCGGTAGCCGGGGAAGCCGTCGGCAGTCCGGTCGGTACCGAAGACCTCGGCGAGCACGCCGAGCTCGAACGGGGCGACCTGGTCGAGGGCGACGACGGCGACGGATCGAAGCATGTGACGAGGGTAACGCCACCGATGGCAGTAAATCGAGGGGCAATGGCATTTCTGCCACTGTCCGGCTCCGGGCGGCGGGCGGAAACTGGTACCAGTCCGGTGCGCACCGGCGGCGAAAACAGTCCAAACCAACGCGAAAGCGAGCGCCGCCATGGAACTCCTGCTGCTCCTGCTCTTCCTCGTCGCCCTGGCCGTCGCCTCGGCCGCCGGCCTCACCGCGGACAGCCGCGACTCGGCCGACTGGAAGCCGACCGACCAGGGTCGCCGCTGGCAGTCCCGCACCTGCTGAGGTGATTGGTCCGGATTGCCAAAAAAATCCACGGCGGGACCGCGCCAAAAGGGGCGGCCCCGCCGACGGAGGCCAGTCGGCGTACGGCAGGCTAGGAGCATGGCTGACGGCTCCTGGTACGACGCCGACATCGATCACGTGATCATCTCCGAGGCGCAGATCCGCGAGAAGACCGCGGAACTCGCCAAGCAGGTCTCGGCGGACTACGCCGGCGTCGAGGACGGACTCCTGCTCGTCTGCGTGCTCAAGGGCGCGGTCATGTTCATGGCCGACTTCGCCCGGGCGCTGGGCCGGCACGGCCCCCCGGCCGAACTGGAGTTCATGGCCGTCTCCTCGTACGGCCAGGGCACCACCTCCTCCGGCGTGGTCCGCATCCTCAAGGACCTGGACCGGGACATCGCCGGTCGGCACGTGGTCGTCGTCGAGGACATCGTCGACTCCGGCCTGACCCTCTCCTGGCTGCTGCGCTACCTGGAGTCCCGCTCCGCGGCCAGCGTCGAGGTGGTCGCCCTGTTCCGCAAGCCGGACGCGGTGAAGGTCCCCGTGCCGGTGAAGTACGTCGGCTTCGACATCCCGACCGAGTTCGTGGTCGGCTACGGCCTCGACTTCGGCGAGCGCTACCGCGAGCTGCCCTACGTCGGCGTGCTCAAGCCTGAGGTCTACGCCCGGGCCTGAGCCCTCGCCCGACCGGCCCGGGAGCCGGCCGTATCGGCCTTCATCGAGCGGACGTTCAGCGGGCTCTCAGCAAATCGGACTACGGTAGGTGCCGGTGGCGTGGAGGTGTTCTCCACGCCCGACCCCTCGACCCGTGTGTGACCGGCGGTCGGGTGGCCGGGTGCGGAGCTTCCGCCACACCGGCTGAAACCCCGGTTCGCCGTCCGCGTAAGTGCTGGGCTCAGAAGCTCACTCCTGGCGCACACCGCATTTTGGATGTGCGCGACTGCGGGGCTCGCAAGCTCACTCCTCGCGCGCACGGTGTACCGTCGAATGACCGCGGCGCGGCAGTTGGCGCGCCTCGGGGTCGAGGCCGGCCCGCACGGCGGCTCGGCGCCGCCAAGCGGCGACACCATTCAGACGGTCAGGACGTCGATCAGGAGGATGCGGGCGTCTCGGCGCTCGACAACAGCATGGAACGTACGCGTTTCTTCCGCCGACCGGTGGTCTGGATCATCCTGGTCATCCTCGGCGCCGTTGTGCTCAGTCAGCTGTTCACCGCTGGTCCCAGCTACCACCGCGTGGACACTTCCGTTGCGCTCGACCAGCTCCACACCGCCAAGATCAACAAGGTCGTCTTCCAGGACAAGGAGCAGACGCTCCAGCTCAACCTGGCCCAGAAGACCAAGTTCGGCGACACCACGACCGACCGGATCGAGGCCCAGTTCCCGTACGAGGTCGGCGACGAGGTCTGGAACGACGTCCTCGCGGCCAAGGCGGCCAACCGGGTCACCGGCCCGGCCGACGCCAAGGTGTCGTCCGACAGCATCTGGGTGAGCCTGCTGGTCAACCTGCTCCCGATCGCCCTGCTGGTGCTCCTGCTGATCTTCTTCATGTCGCAGATGCAGGGCGGCGGCTCCCGGGTGCTCAACTTCGGCAAGTCCAAGGCGAAGATGATCACCAAGGACACGCCGAAGACCACGTTCGCGGACGTGGCCGGGGCCGAGGAGGCCGTCGAGGAACTGCACGAGATCAAGGACTTCCTGCAGAACCCGGCGAAGTACCAGGCCCTGGGCGCCAAGATCCCGAAGGGCGTGCTGCTCTTCGGCCCGCCCGGTACCGGTAAGACGCTGCTCGCCCGCGCGGTGGCCGGCGAGGCCGGGGTGCCGTTCTACTCGATCTCCGGTTCCGACTTCGTGGAGATGTTCGTCGGTGTCGGCGCCAGCCGGGTCCGCGACCTCTTCGAGCAGGCCAAGGCGAACGCCCCGGCGATCGTCTTCGTCGACGAGATCGACGCCGTCGGCCGGCACCGTGGCGCCGGCATGGGCGGCGGCCACGACGAGCGCGAGCAGACCCTCAACCAGCTGCTCGTCGAGATGGACGGCTTCGACACCAAGGGCGGGGTCATCCTGATCGCCGCCACCAACCGGCCGGACATCCTCGACCCGGCGCTGCTGCGCCCGGGCCGCTTCGACCGGCAGATCCCGGTGGACGCCCCCGACATGGAGGGCCGCAAGGCCATCCTGCGGGTGCACGCCAAGGGCAAGCCGTTCACCCCCGACGTCGACCTCGACTCGGTGGCCCGGCGGACCCCCGGCTTCAGCGGCGCCGACCTGGCCAACGTCATCAACGAGTCGGCCCTGCTCACCGCCCGCAAGGACCAGCGGGCGATCACCAACGACTCCCTGGAGGAGTCGATCGACCGGGTGATCGCCGGTCCGCAGCGCCGGACCCGGGTGATGAGCGACCAGGAGAAGAAGATCACCGCGTACCACGAGGGTGGCCACGCGCTGGTCGCCTGGGCGCTGCCGCACGCCGCGCCGGTGCACAAGGTGACGATCCTGTCCCGTGGCCGCTCGCTGGGCCACACCCTGGTCCTGCCGACGGAGGACAAGTACACCCAGACCCGCGCCGAGATGGTCGACACCCTGGCGTACGCGCTGGGTGGCCGGGCCGCCGAGGAGCTGGTCTTCCACGAGCCGACCACCGGGGCCGGCAACGACATCGAGAAGGCCACCCAGCTGGCCCGCGCGATGATCACCCAGTACGGCATGAGCTCCAAGCTCGGTGCGATCAAGTACGGCACCAGCGGCGACGAGCCGTTCCTCGGCCGCAACATGGGCCACGAGCGGGACTACTCCGACGCGGTGGCCGCCGAGATCGACGGCGAGATGCGAGCCCTGATCGAGCTGGCCCACGACGAGGCCTGGGAGATCCTGGTGGAATACCGGGACGTCCTGGACAACATCGTCCTGGAGCTGATGGAGAAGGAGACCCTCTCCACCGCCGACATGGCCCGGATCTGCGCCCGGGTGGCGAAGCGCCCGCCGATGGCCCCCTACAACGGCTTCGGCAAGCGTCAGCCCTCCACCGAGCCCCCGGTGCTCACCCCGGCCGAGAAGGACAAGCTCAAGGCGCAGGCCCAGGCCGACGGCCTGTCCGTCGGCGGCTCGAACAACTCGGACGGTACCCACTGAACACCGACGCCGCGGCCGGCCCCGAGCACTCCTCGGGGCTGGCCGCCTCGTCGACCGAGCCCGACGGCGACGAGGCCCTGGACTACGTGGCCGCCCGGCTGATCAGCGGCAAGCTGACCGGCCGCCCGATCGAGGACACCATGGACCTCGACCGGATCGAGAAGGCCGTCCGCGAGATCCTCATCGCGGTCGGGGAGGACCCCGACCGGGACGGACTCCAGCAGACCCCGGCCCGGGTTGCCCGGGCGTACGCGGAACTCTTCGCCGGCCTCCGGGTCGACCCGGCCCAGGTGCTCAGCACCACCTTCGAGGCCAACCACGAGGAACTGGTGCTCGTCCGGGACATCGACGTGATGAGCCTCTGCGAGCACCACCTGCTGCCGTTCCGGGGCAGCGCGCACATCGGCTACATCCCCGGGCCGGACGGCCGGATCACCGGCCTGTCCAAGCTGGCCCGGCTGGTCGAGGTCTTCGCCCGCCGCCCCCAGGTCCAGGAGCGGCTCACCTCGCAGATCGCCGACCTGCTGATGACCAAGCTGGCACCGCGCGGCGTCGTCGTGGTGCTCGACTGCGAGCACATGTGCATGGCGATGCGCGGCATCCAGAAGAGCGGCGCCAAGACCATCACCTCGGCCGTGCGGGGCACCCTCCAGCACGATGCGAAGTCGCGCGCCGAGGCGATGGCCCTGATCATCCCGCGCTGACCCGTACCGTCCGACCGGCCGCGGCGCTCCCTTGGGGCGGCGCGGCCGTCGCGTCTCAGCCGGCCAGCATCGCCAGCATGATCGCGCTCGCGGTCGCCACCGCCGGAACCAGGCAGGTCAGCGCGCCCAGCCGGGGCGTCCGGTCCAGCCGCTCACCCGGACGGGGCGGAAAGAGCCGACCCACCGCCACCCAGCCCGCCCCGAACGCGACCGCCGGCATCGGCAGCCCCACCACCAGCGCCACCAGGCTCGCCGCGCCCGGCCCGGCGAGCACGAGGACGACCAGCTGGACGACCGGCACCAGCAGCGCCAACGGGCCGTACACCAGCAGGTTGCGGGCCCGGGGCGGCCAGGCCGCCGGGCGCAGCGGACCCTGCGCGGCCAGCGTCGCGTCGGCCGCGTCCGCCCACCCGCGAGCCACCCGCAGCGCGGCCAGCACCGCCGCCGGGCCGCCGACCATCGACCGGGCCGCCTCGGTCAGCTCCGGCGGCGTCGGGGTCAGCGAGATCGCCGGTACGCCCTGCTCCCGCAGCCCGGCCTGCTGCGGCGCCAGCCGGGCGTGCAGCTTGGTCAGTTCCCCCCGGGCCAGCTCCACCGCCCGGGCCTGCTCGGCGGCGGCGGTCGCCGCGCCGCGGCGTACCCCGTCCAGCTGCCGGGCGGCGGCCAGGTAGTCCGTCCACGCGGCGGCCACCGCGCCGACCGGCTCGTCACCGACCCGCTGCCGGACCGGCGCCGTCACCTCGCCGACGCCCACCACGGCGGCACCCTCACCACGCCCGCTCACGCCGGCTCCTCCCCGTCGGCGAACGGCACCAGCACGGTGCCCCGCTCGCCCGGACCGTCCCAGAGCACAACCCGGCCGGAGCGGGGCCGCCACTCCACCGGCCGGCCGAAGACCGCACCGAGCATCGCTCCCGGCACGTCCACCGCGGCGACCGTGGCCAGCTTGTCCACCTCGCCGTCCGGCGCCAGCAGCGCGGCGAACGGCGGCACCGTCCGCCACCAGCCCAGCAGGTGGACCCCGGCCGGCGGACCCTCGCGCAGCAGCGTGCGCAGCCGCTCCGCCGGCAACTCCTCCGCCGTCGCCAGGTCCACCCCGAAGACCACCAGGTACGCCGGCCCGGCGCCGTCGATCGCGCCGAGCAGCCCCGCCGCGTCGACCGTCTCCACCTGCTGCCGCTGCGCCAGCTCGGCCGACAACCCGGCGGCCACCGCGGCGGACCCCGCAGCCAGCGGTGCGAGCACGAACCGGGCCGTACCCGGCGGATGGTGGGCGGCGGTGCTGCGCGCGGCGTTCGCCAGCAGCCCGGCCGCCCCCGCGCCCGCGCCGAGGACGGCGAGATTGCGCCCGGCCACCGGGCCGAGCGGGACGGCCACCGTCGTCCGGGCCACGTCCACCGCCCGGCCGAGCAGGGCGGCCGGCCCACCGGCCCGCCCCGCCAGGGCGGCCCGCAGCCGAGGGTCGTTGCGCAGCAGCGGCCGGGCCCAGCCCGCGAAGACCACCGGCGGGGTGGTCCCCTCCGGGCGGGCCTCGAAGAGCCGGTGCCGCAGCCGTTCGACGATCTCCGGGGCGTCGTGCGGGTCGGGGAAGCGGACCAGGCGCTCGTGACCGCGGGTGGCCCCACGCGGGCCGCCCAGCCCACCCGCGGTGTTGACCACCGCGCTGCCCACCGCCAGGCCCGCCGCGGCGTCGTTGGTGGGCGCGAGCACCGCGCCGCCGCCGGAGAGCGCCACCCGCACCGGGAACTGCCCCAGCACCGAGTCCCGCGGTGCCGGCCCGGCGCCGATGCCCAGGTCACCCGCGCCGGCCAGCACCAGGTGGATCCCGTACGCGCGCCCGGCGCGGGCCAGCCCGTCCAGGCGGGCGAGCACGTCGGCGGCGACCGGGTCCCGGGTCGCCAGGAGCAGCGGGAAGTTGTCGATCACGCAGACGATCCGGGGCAGCGACTGGTGCTCCCGCAGCTGCGCGTAACGCTGCCCGCCGGCCCGTGCACCCGCCTCCTCGCGCCGGCGGATCTCCGCCGTGAGCTGGTCGAACAGGTCGCGCACGTACTCCGGGTCGGCGGCCATCGCGGCGGTCCGGACCTGCGGCACCCAGGAGCGGTCCCGCTCGGTCTGCAGGAACTCCACGAAGGACTCACCGTCGCCGAGGTCCACCAGGTTCAGGGCCAGCTCGTCCGGGCCGTAGCGGGCGGCGAGGCCGAGCAACGCGATGGTGAGGAACGCCGAGCGGCCGGCGTCGGAGCGACCGCTGACCAACCAGTGCGGCGTCAGCTCGGTGAAGCCCACCGGCACCGGCCGCCCGTTCGCGTCGCCCACGGTCGTCGAGAGCCCGTCGGCCGAGCCGGCCTGCCACAACGGCTCCTCCGCCGGCGGCAGCAGCTCGGCCAGGCCCAGCCGGGAACCGGCCTCCACCTGCTCGGCGAGCCGGCGGCAGACCGCCGCGATGAGGTCCGGCCCCGGGTCGTCGTCCACGAAGACCGGCGAGTTCAAGCCGCCCGGCGCGTCCCCGCCCGGCCCGCTGAACGGGCTCCCCGGCGGATCCCCGAGCAGCGCGTACGCGGTTCGCAGCTGCAACGGGGTGGCCTGCGGCAGCGGCGGGCGGGCCGCGTACGGGCCGGGAGGCGGCCAGCCGGCGACCACCAGATGCAGGCCGGCGGGACGGCCCTGCGCGGCCAGCGCCTCGATCCGGGCCAGGTCGCTCGGCCCGGTCAGCTCCGGCAGCCCGGCGATCACCAGCAGCAGCGTCCGATCGTGCCGGCGCGGCCGACCGGTGCCGGGGGAGACCCACTGCTCGGCCTCGGTGAGCACCGCCCGCAGGCCGGCCACGTCCACCGCCGGCGGCGGCAGCAGGCCCGCGTCGCCCAGTGCCGCGAAGGGCGCGAAGGTGTCGCCCGCGCCGACGCCGTCCACCGCGCGCACCAGCAGGCAGCCGGCCGGCGTCGCGGCCAGCAGCCGCAGCAGTACGGCCCGGAGCAGCCCGACCGCCCGGGGCTCCCGGGCGTCGACGTCGAGCGAGAGGTGACCGGTGCCGAGCAGCGGCACCAGCGCGGGGAAGCGGGCGTCGTCCAGCGGGGCGGCGGTGCCGACCCGCACGAAGGGCGGGTTCTCCTCGCCCGCCGGGGTGTCCGGCGGCAGGCCGTCCAGCGGAGCGCCGGCCCAGCCGGGGGCGAGCACCGTCGCCGCCGTACGCAGCCGGTCCGCCAGCTCGTACTGCCGGCGCTGGTCGGCGGGGGCGGGGCGGGTCTCGTCGAGCACGCCGGCGGCCGCGGCGGCGGTGGCGGCGGCCCGCCGGTGCAGAGCGGCGGCACGGTTCGTGCGCGACTTCGGACCGGCCACCGTGTCCACCCCTCTTTCCGAGGCTGGAAACCTCCCGAGCCCAGACGGTATCCCAGGTCCGTCCGCTCGCCCGGGAAGCGCGGCGGTGCGGAGCGGTCTTGTCGCAAAGCGTGCCGAACTCTCACGTCACGGGTTCGTCCTGTCACCATCCGCAGGATCTGGGGCATTGGGTACGAGGCGCTCAGCCGATAGCCTCAGGGGGTGGAATCAGTGCAGCCCCCCGCCGGTTCCCAGGTCTCCCGCGTACCGGCGCAGCGGACCCCGCCGGATCAGCTGGCACCCCCTGCCGTCGCGCCGGCGCCGCAGCAGCCGCCCCGCCGGACCCGCACCGTGCTCACCGTGGTCGCGGGGGTGCTGGCGCTGCTCTGCGTGAGTGGGGCGGTGATCGGCTACGTGCTGTACGACCGCGCCACGACGCCGGATCGCAGCGCGCCGGATGTGGTCGTCGTCAACTACCTGCAGGCGGCGTTGGTCGCCCGGGACGACAGCAAGGCGAACCTGTTCACCTGCGCCGGACCGCTACCGGCGGTTGATGGATTCCGGGATCAGATGACGGCTCGAGAGCAGGAACTCGGTATCGTCTTCTCGATCAACATTGAGGATGTCGCCGTCAACAAGACCGATGCCACCTCTGCCGCCGTCCACGCTGTCATCAGGAGAAGTGCCACCATCGACGGTGTTCAGCAGAGCCTGACGGACACCTGGCGCTTCGAGGTCGCCGACCAGCGTGAGGGTTGGCGGGTCTGCTCGGCTGCTCCCGCCCGGTGAGTCACTCGATCCACAGGAGATGCACCGGCACCTCCAGGGTGGTCGGTGGCTGGCCACGCCAGGCCCACCGGTACCACTCCAGTTCCGGAGTGACCCGGACGCAGATGTCGCCGTCGGCGCCGGAGTAGGTCTCGGTCACCGCACGCAGGTCCCGGTGCTCGACCGAGTCCTCCACGTGCACCACCCGTCGCCCGCTGACCGTGTCCGCCTCGAAGACCGGCGTGGGCGTCCGGTGGGCCGGCTCGTCCAGCGAGACCAGCCGGATGCCCTGCTCGCGACCGGCCGCGCCCGGGCGCGGACGCTCCCCGAGCGTCTCGACCCAGACCCGATCGACCGGGATCAACGGCGCGAAGACCTCGACCTGGTCGGACTCGGCCCGGTACCACTCGTGCTCGGGGATCACCGGCACGTAGGTGCGGCTGCCCTGCACCACCCGTTCGTCGGCCCGCAGGTCGCCCCGCCAGCCCAGGCCCGGCAGCCCGACCAGCACCCGCCGGCCGCGCAGCTCGACCCGCCCGGTGGCGGGCACGATCTCCACCGGCCGGGGTGTCAGTGGCGCCCAGTCGGGCTGGCCGGCGAAGGGATCCGGCAGCGGACCGGTCATCGTTCCGCGTGCCTCACGCTCGAGCCGTTGAGGGGTGCACCCCGCTGCCGCATGAACGGCACCGGGTCGATCGCCCCGCGGGAGCTGCGGTCGCCGTCCTGGTGCACCTCGAAGTGCAGGTGCGGGCCGGAGGAGTTGCCGCTGCTGCCCACCCGTCCGATTACCTCACCGGCTCGCACCTCCTGACCGGGGACGACCCGCGGCTTCTCCACCATGTGGCAGTAGCGGGAGATGTACCCGCCGGCGTGCAGGATGTCGACGAACCAGCCGCAGCCGCCCTTGCCGGGGTAGCCGTCCACGTCGCAGTCGAGCCGGCCCCGGCGGTCGGGGTCGCAGCGAGCCACCAGCACCCGTCCGGTGGCCGCCGCGTGGATCGGC
Source organism: Micromonospora sp. URMC 105 (assembly GCF_051386295.1). NCBI lineage: Bacteria > Bacillati > Actinomycetota > Actinomycetes > Micromonosporales > Micromonosporaceae > Micromonospora > Micromonospora sp. URMC 105. The sequence goes on from NZ_JBPQTL010000033.1 coordinate 10,186, forward strand.
GTGGTCCCCTTGGGTGCGGCGATGTCCACCCCGTGGTGCTGTGGTCGGCTCGCCGTTCGGAAGCCGGAGCCCACTCTGCCGGGGATCGGCGAGGTCCAGCCGGAGGCGGCGATCATCTTGGCGGAGGCCCGGTCGCAGACGGCCCTGTCGGCGATCAGCACCGTCCGGGCGCCCCCTTGCGTCAACGCGTTCACGATCTGGCCGGCGATGTCCTCGTGCTTGGCGTATGCGTCCGGGTAGGCGCTGATCTGGACCCGCTGGGCCGCCAGGGTCAACGGTAGCTGTTCCCACCCGTCCACCTTGAGCAGCTTCTCGTAGAACTTCCGGGCTGCGTAGTCCGGGCTCATTCGTTGCCCGACGCTGCCCCAGCCGGCCCGCTGCTGGAACAGGCCGACCGAGTCGTGGTCGGCGCCGACGCCCTCGTTCGAATATCGACCGGAACCAGCAACCGTGCTGTTGGCAAGGTTGCGCAGCGCAGACTCCTGCATGGCGGTCGCCACGGCAATCACCCAACCACGGGGCGGCACCTTCATCTCCTGGCCAACCTTGATGATCACAGCTGCGTTGCGCATTTGGGTCGGGCCGTACTTGGCGAGGCGGGGCATGTCACCGGTGACCTGGACGCGGTGGTCCTCTTCGCACTTCAGTTCCCCGCCGGTGAGGTTCTTCTGCTCGTTGCCGAGGTTGGTGAGGAAGAAGGCCGCAGTGCCACCACCGCAGCAGAGCAGCGTGAGTGTGGCGGTGAGTGCGGTTAGCAGGAAACTGAGGCGGAGTCGGCGACGGGGCTGCTGGCTCCCGTCCGACCCGTGCGCCGTCACTCCCGCTCCCAATCCACTGCGTCAACCAACCAGCGGCCGTCCGGTGCTACCAACTCCAGCCGAAGTCGCCCAGCGTCGAGTGGGACCAGCACCTCCACGAAGGCTTCGGTGCGTGGTCGAACAGTCGGTTCACCTGTCACCCTCACCGTCGGCACCTCCGTCGGGTCGACGCCGGTCAACTTCTCCGTCAGCGACGAGGTGGAGAGCGGTCGCAGATCCGCCTGCCACTTGGCCGCACTCGTGTCGGATCCACCCAGCCAGGCCGTGGTGAACTGGTCCGCGGTCTGTTCGGGAGTGAGTTCACCGGGACGAGTCTTGGGCGACGGTGGCACCGGTGCGGCGATGACACCATCGTCGCCCGCCTCTGGGTCCACCGTCGTGATGGGCTCGTTTGGCCGGCTGCTGAGGCCGCTGGCCGGGTCGGCGGGCCCGCTGGCAAGCCGGGCCGTACCGATGATGGCGAAAACCACCACGGCGATCGCGAGCGCGACGCCGGTCCGGGACCGCAGAACCCGGGTGGCCAGGAACTCGATCGCTCGCCGCATGGCCGTCACCGGGCCTCGGAGCGCACCCGGGGGTTCGGCCTGCTGGCCGGTGCGCGCTCGGCGGAATCCGGTCGGTACACGACGAAGGCGGGCGACTCCTCGGGCACGTCCGGCTCTGTCCAGCTGGCTGGCTGCCGACGGCGGGGACGCGGCGCGGTGGTCCGCGCACCGTCGCCGGAGCGCACCTCGGGAGGGTCCGTCTCGTCGGCGCGTTCCCGGCCGTCCGGTCGATCCCGCACGGCGAGGGTGGTGGAGGCGTGCGAGGGGTCCTCGCGCCGGGCCTCCGGGCGCAGGTTCGACGGCTCCAGCGCCAGCCCGCGGCGCCGGCCGAGGGCCGGCTCGGTCGTGCCACCCGGCTCCACCACGTCGAGCCGCGCGGCGACCCGCATGTCGCGGAAGAAGCGACGGTGCCAGGAGCCGGCCGAGCTGACCGCCTCGCTGCTGTCCTTGCCTCCGAGCTGGGTGATCCGCCGGTACGGGCGCAGCAGCAGCCAGCCGACCACGCCGCAGAGCCAGACCAGCACCACCTGCAGCCAGCCTGGCAGGCTGGGCGTGCTCATGATCAGGTCCACCGCGAAGAGGTAGATGGCGGCCCCGGTACCGAAGATGGCGATGTTGAAGAGGGCGGCGACCACCGCGTTGCCGAGGCGACGTAGCCCGGCGCTGGCGGGCCGCAGGAGGCCGACCGTGCCCAGAATGGGTGCCGCGATTACCGCCCACCGGAAGATCAGGAAGCCGAGCAGCACCAGCAGGGACGCGGTCAGGTCGAACATCGCGAAGAGCAACGAGGCCAGCACGGCGATGAAGCCAGCGCCGATGCGGTCCATGTCCCGAGTGCCCTGGAGATACTCGTACGCCTCGGGGTCCTCCTTGCTGATCTGTTCGGTGACCTTCATCCACTGCTGCTGCTTGGCCTTGATGGTGGCCGCGCGCGTCGCCGGATTCGCCCGGATCGACTTGGCTTCTCCCCAGGTCAAGGAGCGGGCGTCGTAAAGCGCAGGGCCGTATTTCTTCGCGGTTTCGCTGTCCGCCGAGCCGAGGACGCCGCGCAGCCAGTTTCGGTAGAGCATGGTCTCGGTTGCGGTGTCGCTGGCGCGGACAGCGGGTGGGCGGAGGTCCTTGCAGCGGTTGGGATCGGGGTCGATGCACCGTCCCGGTGCGGGCTCCTTTGCCTGAGGGCCCACCGCGTCGTGGACGACGCCGAGGGTGGTGATGAGGGTGCCGTCGGCGATGTTGGCGGACTTGACGGGCCAGGCGGCCAGGGCGGTCACCGCGACCATCACCAGCAGCGCCCAGCCGGCCGTGGTCATCGCGTTGCTCATGTCCGACTGGCGGGACCGCCAGAGCAGATAGAGGCCCACCACGCAGAGCGTGACGATGCCGAAGACACTAAACACCTTCTGGTAGACCGCCTTGGTCGACTTCTCCACCAGCGGGTCGGCCCAACCCCACATCGAGCGCGGGTCCCACGCCCGTTCCCGAAGGGCGTTCGACGCGCCGATGACCGCAGTCGCGATCATGAACTCGCCGTTCGCCACCGTGGTGGTGAACTTGTAGTCAGCATGGAGTACCGAGGACCCGCAGCCCAAGTCATAAGTGTTGTAGCTGTAGCCCGCGTAGCCATAAAGGCTGTAGCGCCCGGTTACTCCGCCCGTTGACGACGCGGGCGGCTCGCCCGCGAACCATCCAGCCAGACCGGCGTCCGGAGCGCCCGGGGTGGGCGGATCGAGGCATTCCGCTCGCGCGCTGGTCACATCCTGCAGCTTGGCGACGCAGGCGCGGAAGTCGGCCTGCCACTCCTTCGTGCTGCACAGCTCCGCCGCCGCCTGGGCCGCAACCGGCGGGGCCGCCGAGGCCGGTGTCGCCCCGACCACCGGCCAGCCGATCGTGGCCCCGGCGAGTACGCCGAGCGCGAGGAGGAGCGCCGCGATCCGTGCCCGGGCCCTCGCCATGTCACGCCTCCAGGTCAGCCAGGACGGTCGGCAGTTGCCCGGCCACCTGGGCGACCGCGGCGGGGGTGGTGTCGAGGTGCTGCAGCAGCCCCTCGACGTACGACACGTCGACCCGGACCTTCTGCACCCGGCCGTCCACGTCGCGCATGACGAACTCGCGGAAGCCGAGCCGGTCGGCCGAGGTGGCGTCGACGGCGGAGAGCGAGGCGAGGGTGGCCTCGTACCCGTCGTCGACCGGCACCCGGAGCAGCCGTAGCGCCTCGGAGGCGATCTCGGCGTCCTCGGCGATCCGCCCGACGAAGACGGTGGAGACGAGGTTCTGCACGTCCAGGCCGAGGATGTCCTTCGGGTTCTGCGAGGCGACCAGGGCGGCGAGGTTCCACTTGCGGGAGTCCCGGGCGAGCCGGACCAGGAACGACCGGCCGGAGCGCCAGCCCTCCATGAAGTGCGCCTCGTCCAGGCCGACCAGCTTGCGCGACGACATCGACCCGCCGTAGCAGCGGCGTACGGCGAGGCGGTGCGCGGTGTGCAGCATCGGCAGCGCCAGCGCCTCCTCGGCGGACCAGTACTCCCGTTCGATCTTGAGATCGGGGAGCCGCAGGCCGGCCATGGTGATCACGGTGAGCGCCGCGTCGGCGCCGAGCAGCCCCTCCGGCGGGCGGCCGAAGAAGAGCATCGCCAGTGGCATCTCGGCGGTGTCGAGCAGCAGGTTGGCCAGCTCCCGGCCGGCGTCGTCGTCCATTCCCTGCAGGCAGGCGACCACGTCGTCCAGGGTGGAGGTCTCCTCCGCCGGCACCTGGCGTACGGCGTGCCGGAACAGGGTTGCGGTGGACGCCTCGCGGGCCACCTGCGGCGGGACCAGCATCATGCAGATGTCCTGCACCAGCATCCGGCGCTCGGCGCGGGCGTTGGAGACCGCGATCGCGAACTCCCGGTCGCCGGCCGCACCGCTGCCGAACTCGCTGCGCAGCGGAGTGGGGATGAGCGAGTACGGCGCCAGCGTCCCGTGCTCCGACCCGGTCAGGTTGAGCACCCGGGAGTACGGTCGCAGCTCCGGCATCGCGCAGAGCCGGGCCAGCGGGCCGGACGGGTCCAGCAGGGTCACCTGCACCCCGCGCCGGGCGGCGAGGTAGCCCAGGGCACCGAGCAGGGTCGACTTGCCACCGCCCGGCTCGGCCACGAAGACCGCCAGGCCGGAGCGTTCCCGGACCTCCATCGGGAAGTGCAGGTCGAGGAAGACTGGCCGGCGGCAGGTGCCGGCGGTACGCCCGATCAGGTCACCCCGGCGGTCGCCGACCGTGGAGGCGGCCTGCGGCAGCGCGGCGGCGAGCAGGTTGACCGGCATCCGGCGGACGTATCCGGTGTTGGCGATCGGCTCGCCGGGGATGAACTCGCGGGCCAGCCAGTCCTGGTTCTTCGGGTGCTGCAGCGAGATGCGCAGCTCGCGGGAGTAGAGCTGGATGAGCCGGCGGGCCCGTTCCAGGCACTCCTCCCGGGTCCGGCCGCCGACGGCGATCCGGTGCCAGCCGTGCGCCCGGGCCGAGTCCACCGGCAGGCCGGTGGTCATCTCGTCGCCGATCACCAGCGCCCGCTTGGCCAGTCGTTCCAGCTCGGGCGGGGCGTCGATGCCGTGCTCGGCGTAGTCGAGCTGCTGCGAGCGGATCATCCGCAGCCGGTGCTCGAGGTTACGGAAGGAGTCGCCGGAGCCGAGGATGTCGACCCGGGTGGAGATCTCCATCGGCCAGGGCAGCCGCTCGTGGAAGTGCAGCCACGGTTCGTGCCGCTCGGGGATCTCCAGCGGCTCCATCCGGCCGACCGCGAGCACGGCGACGTGCCGCTCCTCGCCGGTCATCCGGTTGACCAGCTTCACGGTGGAGCCGTACGGGGTGCGGTAGCGCTCGACCTGCTCGGTGAGGGCGAGCAGGTCGCCCCGCTCCCACCGGCCGTTGGTCACCGGCGAGAGCGTGCCCGGCGGCGCCATGCAGAGCGCGACCGAGCGGTAGAGCAGCCATTCCAGCTCCTGCGCGGTCACCCGGCGACCGCGCATGCCGAACGCGCCCAGCACCTCGTCGAACTGCTCGACGGTGCGGCCCAGTTTGCGGCGCTCGCCGTCGGCGGTGCCCCGGCCGAAGGCGCGCAGCACCCGTTCGGTGAGCGAGTCGCCGAGCGAGCGCCGGGCGAAGGTGACGCCGAGGTAGGTCTGCCCTTCGGCGTGGTTCACCGACATCAGGTGCCGCTGAGCGGCGACCAGGTGGTCGGCCCAGCCGGGCGTGCCGGGGACGTCGGGCAGCGGCGCGGCGGTGTGCGTGTCGATGGTGCGGGCCCACTCGTCCGCCGGGAACGGGCGGGTGGTGCGGCGCAGGTGCAGCCGGAACCCGGCCAGGCCGGCGTACTGCTCGGAGATCGCCGAGAGCAGCGCCTCCCGCTCGGCGTCCGGCCGGAACGCCCAGCGCACCTCGGGCAGCCAGTACCAGGCGGTGACGGTGTTGGGGGTGAAGGTCAGGTGACCGGCGATCTCGGTGATCGCCAGCTCGATCGACGGGTCCCGGTCACCAAACTTGATCTTCGGGGGGCGTACCCGGACGGGCTTGGCGGGCGTGCGCCGGCTGGCCGCGCGCTGGCGCGGCGGTGCCAGCTCCCGGGAGGCCCGCTCCGCCGGCTCGCGCGGCCCGGGCTCGGCCAGCTGGCGTCGGCCCGGCTCGGCCACCGCGTGACGGGTCGGCTCCCCGGCCTCGCGCCGCGACGGCCCGGCGGGCACCGCCCGGGGCAGCTCCTCCGGCTCGGGCCACTCCGGCTCGGCCGGCTCGGAACGTACCGGTTCGACGGTCTCCCGGCGGGCGCGCTCGGCGCTGTCCCGGCGGGTCCGTTCGACGGTCTCCCGCCGGCCGCGTTCGGCGGCCTCGCGGGCGGTGCGTGCCTCGGCTTCCAGCGCGCGTGGTGCGCGCGGGGTCGGCGTCTGCGCCGGTCGATCCGGGACCGGCTCGGGCTCGGCGGGCGGACGGAGCACGGGCAGGCGATCACCGGGCTGGTGCGGGACGCGGCCACGCGGTGCCCGGTCGGCGGCCGGCGGGGCCTCGATCGCTGGGGGCGCGGGCGTCTCGATGGCGGGCGCCGGTGCGACCGACGCGGGCGGGGCCGCCGGCTGGTGCGGGATCGGCGGGTGCTCCCGGCCGCCGTGGCGCGGGGCCGACACCGGGGGCGGCGGGCCGGGGCGCGGCGGCGCGACCGGGCCGCCGAAGAGGTCGAGGAACGGGGAGTCGATGTCGGTGCCGTCGCCGACCAGCATCGGCGGGCCCGGCTCGACCGGCGGTACGCCACGGCCGTTCGTCGGCCGGGGGGCCTGGAAGACACCGACGCCACCGTGCCCGGGGCTGGTCACCAGGGCCGGGTCGTACGGCTGCTCGTCCCGGGCCTCCTCGTCCGGGTAGTCGAGCGACCGCGCACGGTTACCGTGCGGGGCGCTGTGCCGTCCGGCCGGGAGACCCGGCGTGGAAGAGCGACTCATGCGACCGCCTCACCCGCGTGGTCCGACTGCCCGATCGAGGTACGCCCGGTCATGCCAGTTCCTCCCTGATCCTGATCCGGCTGCCGACCAGGCGGGGGTCCCGCAGTTCGGCGGCCGGCTCCCGGGTGCGTCGCCAGTCGGTCAGGGCGGTGCGGATGACCATCCGTGCCGGCCGGTCCGGGTCGACGTACCGGAAGATGAACGAGGTGCTCACGATGGCGAGCGCGATCTCCCAGGCGGGGAAGAGCTCGACCTGCAGCGTGAACAACCAGTGGATGAACATGTAGAGGGGTACGAGCAGCATGAACAGGCCGTACTGGGCGTACGGCAGGTGGACGGGAAGGGTGTAGCCGGGCGGCCCGAGGTAGACCAGGCGAGCCCGGTAGATGTCGTCGTCGGTGCGCAGCCGCATGTCTCGCCCGGGCCTATTCGAAGATCAGGTCGATCAGGTAGTCACCGACGAAGAAGAGTGTGGCCGCCCCGGCGATGAAGGCCAGGCCGACGATCGCGATGGCGGAGCTGGTGAGCACCTTGGAGATCTCACCCCGGCTGGCGCGGCCGATGAAGATGACGCCGAGCACGGCGAGCAGAATGGGTGCGATCTTGCTGGCGAAGAAGGTGACGACGCCGTTGGTGTCGATGCCCTTCGGAGCCTCCGCGGCGAGCGGCGCCGTCGCCAGGGTGTGCAGGGCCTGCGCGACGCCGGACGTCGCCGTCTGCATGAGCTCGAAGGCGATCACTGGAACCTCCCCATGTCGCGGCCGGCGGTGCCGCGGCGGTGCAGTAGGCAAGCCTGGCGGGAAATATGCTCACTCAGCGCAGCGTCGGCGACGCTACGTTCGTTGCCCACCACGGAGAGTGGTGAGCTTTGGGGGGATTCTTCCCGCTTCGGCCCTCCCTCCAGGCTTCGCCATCTCGATGCTGGGCAATTCCACAGCGTACGGGCCGCCCCCCTTTGCGACAACCCGCGAAGACTCGGCCCGATTCGACCCGGACGACCGATCGTACACCTGTTCCAATGCGCATGTCAGGGGGTCGGCGGGCGGGGCCTGCCCGACCGGTACCGTCTAGTCGTGACCGATCTGGTACGGGCCCAGGCCCCGGTGGTGATGGGCGTCCTCAACGTCACGCCCGACTCCTTCTCCGACGGCGGCCGGTACGCCGACCTCGACGCCGCGGTCGCGCACGGAACCCGGCTGCGCGCCGAGGGCGCCGCGCTGGTCGACGTCGGTGGCGAGTCCACCCGGCCGGGCGCCGACCGGGTCGACGCCGCGACCGAGGCGGCCCGGGTCCTGCCGGTGGTCCGGGAACTCGTCGCGGCCGGCGTCGCGGTCAGCATCGACACCAGCCGGGCCTCGGTCGCCGAGGCGGCCCTGGCGGCCGGGGCCGCCGTGGTCAACGACGTCTCCGGCGGGCTCGCCGACGCGGACATGGCCCGGGTGGTGCGCGACGCCGGCTGCCCCTGGGTGCTGATGCACTGGCGCGGCCACTCGCGCGGCATGCGCGAGCTGGCCAGCTACACCGACGTGGTCGCCGACGTGCGCGCCGAGCTGGGCCGGCGGGTCGACGAGGCGCTGGCCGCCGGGGTTTCCGCCGACCGGATCATCGTCGACCCCGGGCTCGGCTTCGCCAAGACCGCCGCGCACAACTGGGAGCTCAGCGCCCGCCTGCCCGAGCTGGTCGCGCTCGGTTTCCCGCTGCTGTTCGGGGCGAGCCGCAAGTCGTACCTCGGTCGGTTGCTGGCCGACGCCGACGGCGAGCCGCGACCCACGCAGGACCGGGAGGCGGCCACCGTCGCCACCAGCCTGCTCGCCGTCGCGGCCGGCGCCTGGGGGGTACGCGTGCACGACGTGCGCGGCACCACCGACGCGCTCGCCGTCTGGCAGGCCACCGGCCGCCCGCGACTGGCCGCCGAGCCCACCGGTCTGGACGCTGGCGATGTCGGCGTGCCCGCGGCCGGCGCTGGGCGGGAGAGCGAGCGGGCGCGGTGAGCGCGGCCGCAATGGCGCCGGGCACGCCGGCGGCACCAGAGCGAGCGGACGCGCCGACCGCGTCCGGGGTGGGGACGGCCGGGTACGGCGGCCGGGACGAGGGAGCACGATGACCGACCGGATCGAGTTGACCGGCCTGCGGGCGCGCGGCCGGCACGGCGTGTACGACTTCGAACGCGCCCAGGGGCAGGAGTTCGTCGTCGACGCGGTGCTGGAGGTCGACCTGGGCCCGGCCGCCCGCTCCGACGAGGTGACCGACACGGTGCACTACGGCGAGCTGGCCGAGAAGCTGGTCGCGGTGATCACCGGCGAACCGGTCGCGCTGATCGAGACGCTCGCCGACCGGCTGCTCGCGGTCTGCCTGGCCGAGCCGCTGGTCGCCGCCGCCACCGTCACCGTGCACAAGCCCGAGGCGCCGATCCCGCACACCTTCACCGACGTCGCCGTGACGATGCGGCGGACCCGATGACCCGGGCCGTGCTCTCCCTCGGCAGCAACCTCGGCGACCGCCTCGCCCACCTGCGGGCGGCGGTCGCCGGGCTCGGCGACGCGGTCCTGGTGGTCTCCGGTGTCTACGAGACTCCACCGTGGGGGGACACCGACCAGCCGGCGTACCTCAACGCGGCGGTGATGGTCGCGGACCCGGCGGCGACCCCCCGCGACTGGCTGGACCGGGCCCGGGCCGCCGAGCGGGCGGCGGGCCGGACCCGCGACCCGGAGCGCCGCTTCGGGCCGCGCACCCTGGACGTGGACGTCGTCGCCGTCTGGGACGCCGCCGGCGAGCCCGTGCGCAGCGACGACCCCGAATTGACGCTGCCGCATCCCCGGGCCCACCTGCGGGCGTTCGTGCTGCGGCCGTGGATCGACATCGAACCGCACGGCCGGCTGCCCGGGCACGGCTGGCTGACCGACCTGCTCAACGCCGAACCGCTCGCCGGTGACGCGCTGGAACTGAGCCCTCGGCCCGATCTGGCGTTAGAGTCGACCCCATGACCGAGTGGAGCCGGCCGGCATGACCCAGGCGCAGCCCCCGCGCGGGAGCGAACCCGACCGCTTCCGGATGGGTCCCACCCGGATCTCCACCCTGGTCGTCGCCGCCCTCGCCGCCGCCGCGGTGGCCTGGCTGCTGATCAGCACCTTCTACTACGACGTCGCGCCGGACCTGCCCTGGCTGCCGGTGGTCACGCTGGGCGCGCTCGCGGTGCTCGAGGCGTACGCGGCGGCCAACACCCGCAGCCGGATCGAGCGCCGGCCCGGCCGGTACCCGGTGAACCCGCTGCTGGTCGCCCGGTTCGTGGTGCTGGCCAAGGCGTCCTCGCTGGCCGGGGCGATCTTCACGGGCTGCTACGCGGGGCTGACCGGGTGGCTGTTCATCGAGGACACCAACGCCGCCATGAACGACCGTCCGGCGGCCGGCGCCGGGTTGCTCGCCGCGCTGGCCCTGACCGTCGCCGCGCTCTGGCTCGAACGCGCCTGCCGGGTCCCCGCGCAGGAGGACGACGAGGACCGCGAGCCCGGCGAGCGGCAGGGTCCCCAGCCCCGCCGCTGATCAGGGGGGTTACGCCCGGCCGCGCGCGCAGGTACCGTCCCTGGCGACCGGAGCAGACGGCCGTCGACGAGGACGGCCGGCCACGTGGGAGGCGCGCGGCATGGCGTACGACGAACCAGGCCGAGCCGGGTCCGCGGAGCCCGCACCGGGGGTGCCCGCCGCCGTACTGGAGAACGTCTTCGACGATCCCGCGCACGGCGAGCCGGGCCGGGACCGGATCGCCGTGCACCTGGTGTGGGAGATCGTTCTCCTGGTCGGCCTGGTGGCCCTGGTTCTCCTGCTCCGCCGGGAGGACGCCGACACGCTGCGCGGCGACGGCCTGCGCACCCTCCTGGTCGACGTGGTCGCGCTCGGACTGCTCGCCCTCGCCGCCGGGCTGAGCCTGCGCACCGCGGCGGTGAACCTGGCGGTCGGCCCGGTCGCGGTCGCCGCCGCGCTGCACTTCTCCGAGCAGGGTGACCGGGGTGTCACCGCGGCGCTCACCCCGGCCCTGGTGGCCGCCGCCGTCGGCGGCCTCGCCCTGGCCCTGGCCGTGGTGGTGCTGCACGTGCCCGGCTGGGCGGCCAGCCTCGCCGCCGCCGCGGGCGTGATCGTCTACATCGAGCGGCGGAGCAGCCCCGTCGTGGTGCAGGCCGACTACGACCCGCGCCGCACCGCCTACTACCTCTTCGCCGGGTTCGCGGCCGTCGCCGCGCTGGGCGGGCTCTTCGGCGCGATCCGGGCGGTCCGGCGGGTGGTCGGCCGGTTCCGGCCGGTGGTCGACCCGGCCCGCCGCCGGGGCGTGCTGGCGGCCCTGGTCACCGCCGTGTCGCTGGTCGGCTCGACCGTGCTCGCCATGCTGGCCGGGGTGCTGCTGGCCGCCAACGGCACCGGCCCGGTCGCACCGGTGTCCGGGCTGGACTGGACGGTGCTGGCGGTCGGCGTCGCGATGCTCGGCGGGACCAGCGCGTACGGTCGGCGGGGCGGCATCTTCGGCACCCTGCTCGCGGTGGGCGTGGTGGCGGTCTTCCTGGCCTGGGCCGCCGCGCACGGCTGGACGGTCTCCCGGTGGACGGTCGCCGGCGCGGCGCTGGGCGCCGGGCTGGTGGTGACCCGGCTGGTCGAGGCGTGCGGGCGACCGCGCGGGGTGAGCGGCGAACCGGCCGAGATCACTCCCGCCGGCGACGGCATGATCATCTCGGGTTGGTCGCTGCCCCGGTCGAGCAGCGTCGACAACTGGCCGCCCGCGCTGCCGGCCCAGTCGACCGGAACCCCGCCGGACCCCTGGGAGGCGCCCCGCTGGGAGACCGGGCCGCGCCGCTGGGACGACGACGACCGCTGAGGCCGCGCCGCGTGTGCGACGAAGACCGGGGTGACCATGCCGCGTGTGCGACGACGAACGCTGAGGCCGCGCCGCGTGTCCGATGACGGCCGGTGTGGCCGCGCCGCTGGGATGACGGGCCGTAGGTGATCTCGCCGGTTAGGCTCGCGGGCATGAGCGAGACTCCTTCCGCCGGTACCGGCCGCACCTTCGACGAGCTCGACGCGCTCTCCACCGAGGAGCTGCGGGAGCGGGCCTTCGCGCTGGCCCGGGAGCGCCGCGACGTGGGCTTCTTCTGGTCGGTGCTGCGGCACCTGCCGAACGCCGACGAGGCCGCCGTGCTGGACGGGGCGCCGAACTCGGTCGGCCCGATCATCGACGAGGCCTCGGCGCTGTGGCGGGAGCTGACCGGCCACGGTTACGAGGAGGCGGAGCCGCTGCTGCGGGCGGCGTTCATCGACTACCTGGTGAAGCACTGACCGGTCGGACCGCCGGGTGGGGCAGGTTTGCCCGCCGGGGTGGGTCGGGAACATCCCGCCGCATGGCCCTCACCAACCGCCCCCGGACCGTCAGCGGGTACGGCACCGCCGCGGGCACCGGCACCCTGGCCGCGCTCATCCTGGTCGGGGTGGGTGGCAGCCCGTGGTACGTCGACTGGGCCGAGGCGCACACCGACCCGAACTCCGCCGGTGGCTGGTTCCTGCGGCTGCTCGCCTGGCCGGCCTGGCGGCTGGAGGCGGCCGGCGGGGAGCAGAGCGTGCTCGCCACCGACCTGCGGGCCATCCTGCTGCTGGTGTTCGCCACGACCTTCCTCTACCTGCTGCCCACCTCGCAGGTGGCCCGGGTGCAGGGATCGGTCAGCCAGTTCTTCTCCGGCTGGGCCGCGTACGTCCTCGCCGCCGCGACCGCGACGCTGCTGGCGGCGCTGCTGACCTCGGACGGGCCGCTGCTCGCCGACTTCCAGACCACCGGCACGGGCGCGACCTACGGCTTCTTCGCCGGCTGGATCATCGGCACCGCCAGCCTCGGCGGCCGGGCCTGACCGCCGCCTGCGGCGACAGCCGGGCCTGACCGCCGCCCGCGGCGACAGCCGGGTCTGACCGCCGCCCGCCGCACCGGCCGGGCCTGACCGCCGCCCGCCGCGGCTGACGCCGGACCGGCCAGGTCGCGCGCCCCGACGGCGCGGCCGTCTCAGACGCCGGTCTGGCCGAGTTCGAGCACCCGGGTCCGGCTGAGCGCGCCGACCGGTTCGCCGTCGGCGGTGACCACGACCGCCTCGGAACCCGTGGTCAGCATCGTCGCCAGCGCGTCGTACGCGGAGCCGCCCAGCGGCACCGCCGGCAGGTCGGCGGTCGCGCCGGCCAGCGGGGCGAGCGCGTCGCGGGTGAGCGGGGTGACGGCGAGCCGGCGGATGCCCCGGTCGGCGCCGACGAACTCGCGGACGAACGGCGAGGCGGGGGCGCCGAGCAGGGCGGCCGGTGGGTCGTACTGCTCCAGCCGGCCCCCCTGGGAGAGCACCGCGATCCGGTCGCCGAGCCGGACCGCCTCGTCCAGGTCGTGGGTGACCAGCACGATGGTCTTGCGGACCTCGGCCTGGAGCCGGAGGAACTCCTCCTGCAACCGGGTCCGGACGATCGGGTCGACCGCCGAGAACGGCTCGTCCATCAGCAGCACCACCGGGTCGGCGGCGAGTGCCCGGGCCACCCCGACCCGCTGCCGCTGCCCGCCGGAGAGCTCGTGCGGGTAGCGGCGCCCGAACTGCGCGGGGTCCAGCCCGACCAGCTCCAGCAGCTCGTCAGCGCGGCGGCGGATCCGCTCCTTCGGCCAGCCGAGCAGCCGGGGCACCGTGCCCACGTTGGTGTGCACCGTCTGGTGTGGGAAGAGCCCGACGTTCTGGATCACGTAGCCGATGCGCCGGCGCAGCTTCACCGGGTCGACCCGGGTGATGTCCTCGTCGCCGAGCAGGATGCGGCCCCCGGTCGGCTCGATCAGCCGGTTGATCATGCGCAGCACGGTGGACTTGCCGCACCCCGACGGGCCGATCAGCACCACCAGCTCGCCGGCCTTCACCTCCAGGCTCAGCTCGCGTACCGCCTCGGTGCCGTCCGGGTAGCGCTTGCGGATGCCGTCCAGCGTGATCGAGGCCGCGCTGTGTCCCGCGTCGCCGGTGGTACCCGGGGTAACGTCCACGTGTGTCCCTCCACCTCAGTTTCCGGGCCGACCCGGGTAACCCGTGGTTCTCCTGGCAGTACGTGCGGGACAACTCTGACACGATCCTCGCCGCGCTGCGCGAACACGCCTCGCTGACCGCCCGGGCGGTGCTCATCGCCGCCCTGGTGGCCCTGCCGCTGGCGGTGGCGGCGTACTGGTTCCGGTCCCTCGCCGGCCCGATCCTCGCGCTCACCGGCGTGCTGTACACCGTCCCGTCGCTGGCACTGTTCGCCTTCATCGCCCCCTACCTGGGCATCGGCGCGATCACCGTGCTCACCGTGGTGGTGCTGTACGCGCTGCTGGTGATCGTGCGCAACGCGGTGGCCGGGCTGAACCAGGTGCCTCCCGAGGTGCGCGACGCGGCCGAGGGCATGGGGTACGGCCGCTGGGCGCGGCTGTTCCGGATCGACCTGCCGCTGGCCCTGCCTGGCATCCTCACCGGGGTGCGGCTGGCCACCGTCTCGACGGTCGCCCTGGTCACGGTCGGGGTGGTGGTCGGGCGCGGCGGGCTGGGGCAGCTCATCTTCGCCGGCTTCCAGAACAACTTCTACAAGGCCCAGATCATGACCGGGACGCTGCTCTGCGTCCTGCTCGCGCTGGTGCTGGACCTGATCCTCGCCGGGGTGGGCCGGTTGCTCACGCCGTGGCTGCGCGGGCGGACCGGATGACCGGCGCGCAGGCCAGGGCGGACACGAATCCCGTCCAGCAGGCGGTGGTCTGGCTCAACGACCCGCTGAACTGGACCAATCCGGGCGGCATCCTGGACCGGCTCGGTGAGCACCTGAGCATCTCCGCCGCCGCGGTGCTGCTGGGCTGCCTGGTGGCCTGGCCGATCGGGCTCTGGCTGGGGCACACCGGCCGGGGCGGCGGCCTGGTCCTGCTGATCTCCAACGTCACGCTGGCGATCCCCACCCTGGCGCTGTTGACCATCCTGCCGCTGACCTTCCTCGGCTTCGGCCGGCCGGCCGTGGTGGCGGCGCTGGCCGTCTTCGCGGTACCGCCGCTGCTGGCCAACGCGTACACGGGGGTGCGGCAGGCCGACCCGGAGGCCCGGGACGCGGCCCGGGGGATGGGGCTCTCCGGGGGCCAGGTGCTGCGCCGGGTGGAGCTGCCGCTGTCGGTGCCCTACCTGGCGGCCGGATTCCGGACCGCCGCGGTGCAGGTGGTCGCCACCGCGGCGCTCGCCTCGTTCGTCAACGGCGGCGGGCTCGGCCAGATCATCCGGGCCGGCTTCGGGCTGGACATCGCGGCCGGCGGCGGGCAGATCATCGCCGGCGGTGTGCTGGTGGCGGGGCTGGCGCTGCTGGTGGAGGGGGTGCTGGCGCTGGTCGAGCGGGTCGTCACGCCGCGCCCGCTGCGCCGGGTGCGGCGCCGGGCAGCCCGCCGGGCGGCCGCTGCGGTAACCGGAAATTGAGCCATCGGTGACGATCCGGTGACGAACCCCGCCCGAAATTTGTCGGTCGGGCTCGGAGGATATTGGCTGGAGGCGCGGGCGGCCGATCGGATCGCCCGTCGGACACGCGGCCGGCCCACCTCGGGTCGCGCCGGGACACGGAAGGCGGGCGCGATCATGCGCGTACGGACACGACTGGCGGTCGGCGCGATCGGTGCGCTCACCGTGGCGGGTCTGCTCACCGGCTGCGGGGACGAGGGGTCCTCCGGCACGGACGCACCCGAGCAGGGCGCGAGCGGGGCCGGATGTGCCCCCGTCGCCGGCGACCAGCTGGTCGTCCTGGCGGACGACAAGAAGCTCCAGAACACCGACAACATCATCCCGGCGGTCAACGCCGACGCGGCCAACCCGCAGCTGCTCACCGCGCTGGACAAGGTCTCCGCGGCGCTGGACACGCCGAAGCTGATCGCGCTCAACAAGGCGGTCGACGTCGACCGCAAGAGCCCGAAGGCCGCCGCCGAGGAGTTCGCCTCGGCCAACGACCTCACCACCGGCATCGCCAAGGGCCCCGGCGGCAAGATCGTGGTCGGCGCCGGCAACTTCAGCGAGAGCCAGACCCTGGCCGAGCTGTACAAGATCGCCCTCACCACGGCCGGCTACCAGGTCACGGTGCAGCAGATCGGCAACCGCGAGCTCTACGAGCCGGCCCTGGAGAAGGGCGAGATCCAGGTCGTCCCGGAGTACGCGGCGACCATGGCCGAGTTCCTCAACACCAAGGCCAACGGCCAGAACGCCGCCGCGGTCTCCTCGCCCGAACTCGAGAAGACCGTCACCGCGCTGAAGGCCGCCGGGGACAAGGTGGGCATCACCTTCGGCGCGCCCGCCGCCGCCCAGGACCAGAACGCCTTCGCCGTCACCAAGGCGTTCGCCGACAAGTACGGCCTCACGACGCTCTCCGACCTGGCGGCCAAGTGCTCCGGCTCGGCGACGGTGCTGGCCGGCCCGCCGGAGTGCCCGCAGCGGCCGAAGTGCCAGGCCGGTCTGGTGCAGGTCTACAACTTCAAGGCCGGCTCGTTCAGCTCGTTGGACGCCGGTGGTCCGCAGACCAAGAACGCGCTGAAGACCGGCACCGCCAGCGTCGGTCTGGTCTTCTCCTCCGACGGCGCGCTCGCCACCAGCTGACCACGGATCCGGGCGCGGCGGCACGTCGCCGGCCGCGCCCGGCCATACCCCTTTTCGACGTCGCGATCGGTCCTCGGGACCGTTCCCAGGCACACCATCTCTCGGTAGGCTGCACAGCCATGCCCGCCCCGGTCGCGCCCGAAAAGTACAACCCCCAGCTGCTGACCGTCCTGTTCTGGATCGGTGTGGCGATCGCGCCCATCGCGGCGCTGATCCTGCTGATCGCCGACGGCAACGGTCCGCTCCGGTTCGCCGCCGTACTGGCCATCATGGCCGTGGTCCTGATCGGTCTGTCCATCGCGCTGCGGGCCGACGGCGGCCAGCCGCGCGGCGAGGAGTTCCTCGACGAGCTGGAACAGTTGCGCCGGGAGCTGCGGGCCGAGATCGTGGCCGCCGCCCAGCGCGGCAACCAGGCGCTCGACCAGTCCCAGCGGGTCGAGGACCAGGTCGCCGCGCTGCGCCGCCGGCTGGACACGGCGGCGGCCGGCATCGCCGCGGCCGTCGGGATCACCGGGGCGGTCGCCGAGGAGCCGGCCGGCGCCGGCCGGGCCCGGGTGCCCGCCCCGGAGGCGCACGACCGCCCGTCCGGTGGGCGCCGGCGGGCCGCCGCGCCGGAGGAGGCCCCGGCGTCCTGGGGGCGCGCGGCCACCGACCGGGACGACGAGGAGCCGGCCGGCCGCCGGTACGGCGGGGAGCGTCCCGCCGCCGGTCAGGCCGGCGTGTACGGCGGGGCCCGCGAGGCGCGGGGCGCGGCGGCCGCGGCGGAGCCGAGCGGCCGTCCCGTGGTGCGGCACACCGAGACCGTCCACGTGACCACCCGGCACACCGTGGTCGACGGGGCGGACCCGGCGGTCGGCAACGCCTACGGCGGGTACGGCGGCCGTTGGTCCCCGGCCGCGGAGGAGTCGTCCTGGGGCGGCGCGGAGGCGGAGAACTCCTGGTCGGAGCGGGCCGAGCCGGAGCGGGGCTGGCCGGGTCAGCGCGACGAACGCGCGGGCGGTCAGCGCGAGGAGCGGTCCTGGTCCGGCGGTCAGCGCGAGGAGCGGCCCTGGTCCGGCGGCCAGCCGGAGGAGCGGTCCTGGCCGGGCGCCGGCGACGACCGCGCCGACCAGTCCTGGGCGGGCGGGTCGTACCCGGCGGAGGAGGGCTGGTCCGGGGTGCGCGCCGGCGACCGGTGGGCCGAGGTCCGCGACGACGGGCGGGGCCGCGAGGTCCGGGTCGGTGAGCGCCGGGCGGAACTGCACGCCGACGGCGCCGAGTTTCGCGTGCAGGACCGGTGGGCGTCGGTCCGCCACGACGAGCCCCGGCGATCCGCCGAGCAGTGGGGCGGCGGCGGTTGGGTCGAGCCGGAGGAGCATCCGGCGCTGCCGGCCGGCGGGGTGCCGGTGCCGCACGAGTGGCGCGGGCCGGCGCGGGGCCAGCAGCCCGCCGAGCAGTCGTGGGGCGACCGGCCGGCCGAGCAGTGGCGACCGCCCGCCCAGCGGGAGCCAGCCGACTCGTGGCGGTCGGCCGAGCCGGAGCCGCGCGCCCGCCGGCAGTGGGACGGTGAGCAGCGGTACGGCCACCCGCCGCAGGACGACTCGCCGCGCGCCGGTGGCCGCTGGCGCTGATCCGCCCGGTCAGCCGCCGGTCATTTGTCGATGTCGCCGACCACGAAGAACATCGAGCCGAGGATGGCGATCAGGTCGGGCACCAGGGTGCCGGGGAGCAGGCTGGCCAGCGCCTGCACGTTCGCGTACGACGCGGTGCGCAGCTTGAGCCGCCACGGGGTTTTCTCGCCCCGGGACACCAGGTAGTAGCCGTTGATGCCGAGCGGGTTCTCGGTCCAGGCGTAGGTGTGCCCCTCGGGGGCCTTGACCACCTTGGGCAGTCGGGTGTTCACCGGCCCGGTCAGCCGGTCGACCCGGTCCAGGCACTGCTCGGCGAGGTCGAGTGAGGCGTACACCTGGTCGAGCAGCACCTCGAAGCGGGCGTGGCAGTCCCCGGCGGTGCGGGTGACCACCGGCACGTCCAACTCGTCGTAGGCCAGGTACGGCTCGTCGCGGCGCAGGTCGAGGTCGAGGCCGGAGGCGCGGGCGACGGGCCCGGACGCGCCGAAGGCGGCGGCGTCGGCGGCGGAGAGCACGCCCACCCCGACGGTACGGGCCAGGAAGATCTCGTTGCGCCGGATGAGCCGGTCCAGGTCGGGCATCCGGCGGCGCACCTCGCCGATCGCGGCGCGGGCCCGGCCGGTCCAGCCGGCGGGCACCTCCTCCTTGAGGCCGCCGACCCGGTTGAACATGTAGTGGATCCGGCCGCCGGAGACTTCCTCCATCACCGCCTGGAGGGTCTCCCGCTCGCGGAACGCATAGAAGACCGGGGTGATCGCGCCGATCTCCAGCGGGTACGAGCCGAGGAACATCAGGTGGTTGAGCACCCGGTTCAGCTCGGCGAGGGCCATCCGCAGCCAGGTGGCCCGCTCGGGCACCTCCATGCCCATCAGCCGTTCGACGGCGAGCACCACGCCCAGCTCGTTGGAGAACGCCGACAGCCAGTCGTGCCGGTTGGCCAGCACGATGATCTGCCGGTAGTCGCGGACCTCGAAGAGCTTCTCGGCGCCCCGGTGCATGTAGCCGACGATCGGCTCGGCCGCGACGACCCGTTCGCCGTCGAGCACCAGCCGGAGCCGGAGCACCCCGTGCGTCGACGGGTGCTGCGGGCCGATGTTGAGCACCATGTCGGCGCCGAGCTGCTCGCCGCCCGCGCCGGTGCCGACGGTCAGCTCGCGGAGGTCGCCGGCGTCCGTGGTCATGTCCGTCATCGTGCCATGAACGCCGCCGGGTCGACGCCGACCGGTTGCCGCAGCCACCAGTGCCCGCCGAGGCCGGCCGGGTCGGTCAGCTCGGCCACCGCCGAGGCGGCGGCCAGTGCCCGCAGGTAGCCGGCCGGGTCGCGGGAGGCCAGGCTCAGTGGCGGCCGGCCGCCGTCGGCCCCGAGCGCGCGCAGCGCCTCCCGCTGCGATCCCAGCGTGTACGCGCACCGCGCGACCCGCCCACCGGCGGCGGCGACGGAGTCCACGGCGACGTGCGCGGTGACGTCGCGGGAGCCGTCGGGCACCGGCGGCACCTGCCGGCCGGCGCGGTACCCGGTCAGCGTGCCGTCCACCGGCCGCTGCTCCCGCAGGTGTCCGTAGTCGACGGTGACCGCGAGCCCCCGGCTGACCTTCCCGACCGCGGCGGCCCAGGCGTCGTCCCGGGTGCGGCCGATCTCCGCCCGCGTGCCGTCCGCCGGGGCGGGCCACCAGCGCTCCAGCCAGGCGAGGTCGGCGGCGTCCACCGGGTCGCCGACCGACTCCTCGCCGGTCGCCGGGTCGACCAGCAGGTACCGCCAGCCGTCCCTGTCGGGCACCGCGACGTCGAGCGGGACGTTGTCCAGCCACTCGGTGGCGACCAGGAGGCCGGTGACACCGTCAGGGATCTCGTCGCGCCAGTCGATCCCGGCGGGCAGGTCGTCGGGGCGGGGTGCCCGCTCGACGGCGGTGAGCCGTACCCGGTGGGCGAGCGGCATCGGCGCGGCGGGTGACCGCGCGGCGGCGGCCGGGGCGGTGCGGATTTCCGGGGGTCGTCCGGTGGCGTCCCCGTCGGCCCCCAGGGCCCGGGCGAGGGCGCGCAGCAGCTCGCCCCGGCCGGCGCCCACGTCCACCACGTCCAGCCGGTCGGGCCGGTCCAGGGCGGCGTCGGTCTGCTCGACCAGGCGGGACAGGGCGGTGGCGAGGACGCCGGAGGCGTGCACGCTGGTGCGGAAGTGGGCGGCGGGTCCGGCCCCGGCGACGAAGAAGCCGGCCGGGCCGTAGAGGGCGACCTCCATCGCGTCCCGCCAGCGCATCGAGTTCATGCCGCGTTCAGGGTGCGTCACCGTGCCGACCCTACGGTCAGCCGGTATGAGACGACTGTTCATCCCCGCCCTGGCGGTCGTGCCGATGGTGCTGGCCGCCGTCCCCGCTGTCGCGGCCCCGACCGGCGACGGGCTCCGCGAGGTCCGCGCGGTGGCCGAGACCCCCTCCCTCTTCGACGACGAGGCCGGTGGTGACGCCGACGCCGACGACCCGGCGATCTGGGTGCACCCGACGGACCGGGCGGGCAGCCTGGTGGTGGCCACCGCGAAGAACGGCGGCCTGCGGGTGTACGACCTGCGGGCCCGGGAGCGCCAGCGCATCCCCACCCCGCCGGCGCCCGGCCCGGAGCACGAGTCCGGCCGGTTCAACAACGTCGACCTGGTCTCCGGGTTCCGGCTGGCCGGTCGTGCCACCGACCTGGCCGTGGTCACCGACCGGGGCCGGGACCAGCTCCGCTTCTACCGGATCGACCCGCGTACCCGGCTGCTGACCGACGTCACCGCGGCGGACGTGCCGTTCGCCTTCAGCGCGGACCAGGCGGAGGTGGACGAGCAGCGCACCGCGTACGGGCTGGGCACCTTCACCGACGTCGACGGCACCGCGTACGCGGTGGTCAGCCGGCGCAGCACCCCGGAGGTGGGGCTGTTCCGGCTGGTCGCCACGGGCGACACGGTCAGCTACCGGCGGGTGGACCGGCTGACCCTGCCGTCGACGTTCATCCTGCCGAACGGCGCCCGCTGGTCGCCGTGCACCGACCCGGGCGACGGACCCCAGGTGGAGGGTACCGTGGTCGACCCGGCGACCGGGGTGGTGCACCTGGCCCAGGAGAAGGTCGGGCTGTGGCGTACCCGCCTGGCGGGCGGCCGGTTCGTCGGTGGCCTGACGCCGGTCGAGCGGGTCCGCGAGTACGGCGTTCCGGCGGTCTTCGACCCCGAGCAGGACGACTGCGTGACCGATAACGACGCCGACCCCGGCTTCGGCGGCCGGATCGCCCAGGACGTGGAGGGGCTGACCATCCACCGGACCGGGCGGTTCTCCGGCACCCTCATCGTCTCCAGCCAGGGCGACGACACCTTCTACACGTACGACCGGCGCACCGACCGGCCGACGGGCCGCTTCGCGGTGGTCGACGGCCGCGTGGACGGGGCCCAGGAGTGCGACGGCGCGGCCGTGACCGCCACCCCGCTGCCGGGCTTCCCCGGCGGACTGCTGGTGGTGCACGACGGCCGGAACACCCCGGAGACCACCGGTGGAGACGGCGAGGCCCGTCCGGACACCGACTTCAAGTTCGTCGACGCCGGCTTCCTGCGCGCCCGCGGCTGAGGCCCACGACCGGGTCGCCGGCGCCGGGGCGGGCGGTCCGGTCCAGCCGCCCCTGCGGGTCCGTACCGTCCGATCGGACGGACCGGCAGGGGCGGCACTTCAACGGCGGCGGATGGTCCGCGCCGCGCCGGAACCGCCCGCCCACCGGCCGGTGAAGGTTTTCACACATCCTTGTTCAGGCTCCGTAACCCCAGCGCATACTTGCGGTCGACCGGTACCCCCTTCGAGGACTGGATCGTTGCCATGAGCGCACCGCTGCGCCCGCGTCCGGCCGCCCCGCGTGAGGCCGCCGTACCCGCGGGCGGCGCCCCTGCCGGCGCCCCGCTCGCCTTCCCCCGCACCCTGACCGTCGGTGTCATCGGCGCCGGCCGGGTCGGTGCCGTGCTGGGCGCGGCGCTCGTCGCCGCCGGCCACCGGGTGGTCGCCGCCTCCGGTGTCTCCGGGGCCGCGAAGGCCCGCATCGCACTGCTGCTGCCGGGTGCCCGCAACCGCTCGGCCACCTCGGTCGCGCGCGCCGCCACCGACCTGCTGCTGATCGCCGTCCCCGACGACGCGCTGGCCGGCGTGGTCGCCGGGCTCGCCGAGACGGGGGCGCTGCACCCCGGCCAGGTGGTCGCGCACACCTCCGGCGCGCACGGCCTGGCCGTGCTGGCCCCGGCCGCCGCCGTCGGTGCCCGCCCGCTGGCGCTGCACCCGGCGATGACCTTCACCGGTACGCCGGACGACCTCGGCCGGTTGGCCGGCATCTCGTACGGGGTGACCGCCCCGGCGGAGCTGCGCCCGCTCGCCGCCCGGCTCGTCGCCGACCTCGGCGGGGTGCCGGAGTGGGTCGGCGAGACGGACCGCGTGCTCTACCACGCGGCGCTGGCGCACGGCGCGAACCACCTGGTGACCCTGGTCAACGAGGCGGCCGACCGGCTGCGCGACGCCGGGGTGGCCCAGCCCGAGAAGGTGCTGGCCCCCCTGCTGCGGGCGGCGCTGGAGAACGCGCTGCGGCTCGGCGACGACGCGCTGACCGGCCCGGTGTCCCGGGGCGACGCCGGTACGGTGCGCCGGCACCTGGCCCGGCTGGCGGAGACCGCCCCGGAATCCGTCGCCCCCTACCTGGCGTTGGCACGACGGAGCGCGGACCGGGCGATCGCCGCCGGCCGGCTGCGGCCGGTGGACGCGGAGTCCTTGCTCGACGTGCTGGCCGGGATCCATCGGGAGGTGGCAGCGTGAGGAGTGGGTCGATCTTGCCGGCCCCGCGGACGCGAACCGAGGTGGAGCAGTGACGGAGCTGGTGCACACCCGTGCCGAGCTGGCAGCGGCGCGGGACGGACTCAAGGGCACCGTGGGCGTCGTGATGACCATGGGCGCGCTGCACTCGGGGCACGAGACGCTGCTGCGGGCGGCCCGGGAGCAGGCCGACCACGTGCTGGTGACGATCTTCGTCAACCCGTTGCAGTTCGGCCCGAACGAGGACTTCGACCGCTACCCGCGCACCCTCGACGCCGACCTGGGGATCTGCCGCCGGGCGGGCGCCGACGTGGTGTTCGCGCCCTCGGTGTCGGACATGTACCCGGACGGGCAGCCGGCGGTCCGGGTGAACCCGGGGCAGCTCGGCGAGGACCTGGAGGGGCAGAGCCGGCCGGGCTTCTTCCACGGGGTGCTGACCGTGGTCATGAAGCTGCTCCAGCTCACCCGCCCCGATCTCGCCTTCTTCGGCGAGAAGGACTACCAGCAGCTCACGCTGGTCCGGCGGATGGCCCGGGACCTGGACGTACCGGTCGAGGTGGTCGGCGTGCCGACCGTCCGCGAACCGGACGGCCTGGCCCTGTCCAGCCGTAACCGCTATCTGACCCCGGAGCAGCGGCGGACCGCGCTGAGCCTGTCGGCCGCGCTGCGGGCCGGCGCCACCGCCGCCGAGCAGGGCCACGACGCCGGGGCCGTGCTGGCCGCCGCGCACCGGGCGTTCGCCACGGCGGGGGCGGACGCTCGCCTGGACTACCTGGTGCTCACCGACCCGGACCTGGAGCCGGGCCCGGTGTCCGGCCCGGCCCGGCTGCTGGTCGCGGCCTGGGTGGGCGACACCCGCCTGATCGACAACATGGCGATCCGACTCGCGCCCGGCGCCTGACCACCCACCACCACACCTGCGGAAAGGCACCCCGATGTTCCGGACCATGCTCAAGTCGAAAATCCACCGGGCCACGGTGACCCAGGCGGACCTGCACTACGTCGGCTCGGTGACCGTGGACCAGGATCTGCTCGACGCGGCCGACCTGCTCCCCGGCGAGCAGGTGGCGATCGTGGACGTGACCAACGGTGCCCGGCTGGAGACGTACGTCATCCCGGGCGAGCGCGGCAGCGGGGTGATCGGCATCAACGGCGCGGCGGCGCACCTGGTGCACCCCGGCGACCTGGTCATCCTCATCTCGTACGGTCAGATGGACGACGCCGAGGCGCGCTCCTACCGGCCCCGGGTGGTGCACGTCGACGCCGACAACAAGGTCGTCGACCTGGGCGCCGACCCGGCCGCCGTGGCCCCCGGCACCGCCGGTGACCCCACCCCCAGCCCGCTGGCCGTGGTGGGCTGAACGCACTTCCGGTCTGTCACCGGAAGGTCATTGTTGGTTACCCTGAGCGGGCCGTCGGAATCGACGGTCGTCGGCTGGGGGAGGCCGCGATGCGCCGTGCGATGTCGACCCTGGTCGCCGCGTTGGTCGCGGGGGCCCTGCTGGCCGGGTGCGCGGGCACCGGCGGCCTCGACGGTGACCTGACCGACGACTGGGCTGCCCTGGCGGCTCCCGGGCCGTTCACGCCCGAGGCCGGTTGCCAGGTCGGCGACTTCACCGACACCGTGGCGCTGGAGGCGTACGCGCCGGTGGACTGCGCGGTGCCGCACCGGGTGGAGACGGTGCACGTGGGGGCCTTCCCGGCCGGCCGGGCGGATCCGCCGGCCACCGGTTCGCCCGACCTGCGGGGCGCCTTCGCCGAGTGCGACGCGAAGGCGACCGGGTACGTCGGCGACGACTGGCGCGCCGGGCGGCTGCGGCTGGCCGTGGCGCTGCCCACCGAGCCGGGCTGGGCGGCCGGCTCCCGCTGGTACCGCTGCGACCTGAGCGAGCTGACCACCGTCGAGGCGGCGGCCGTGGTGGTGACCCGCGTCGGCAGCCTGCGCGACGCGTTGAAGGGCCCGTCGCCGCTGCGCCTGGGCTGCCAGCGCACCGGCAGCGGCCCCGGCCGGGGCGTGCAGGTGCTGCTCCCGGCCGAGTGCGGCACCGCGCACGACGCCGAGTTCGTCGGGGTGTGGAAGGCGCCGGACCGTCCGTACCCGACCCGGGACGCCGACTGGCTGCCGCTCTACGCCGGCTGCCGCAGCGTCCTGGCCCGGTACGTCGGCGTGCCGGACGATGCCGACCTGCGCTTCCGCAGCGGCGTGGTGGTCCGGCCGCCGGGCGCCGGTCGCTGGCGGGCCGGCGACCGGGGCGTCCGCTGCCACCTGTGGCTCAGCGACCGGACGGTGACCAGGTCCCTGAAGGGCGCCGGCCCGGCCGGCCTGCCCGTCCGGACCAGGTAGCTCGGGACGCCGTAGCCCATACCACTCGTCGTGCCCCCGCCGCCCGGGACGAGGGCCCTTCGGGTTGACTGTGTTCATGGACCTTCCGACCGTCGACCTGCCGGCCCTGCCCAGACTGCTGGCCGCGCCCGCGCCCGGCTGGGTGGAGACCACCGACGTGATCGTGGTCGGTTCCGGGGTCGCCGGGCTCACCGCCGCGCTGCACCTGCGCGAGGCCGGGCTGCATGTCACCGTGGTTACGAAGGTCAACATCGACGAGGGCTCCACCCGGTGGGCGCAGGGTGGCATCGCCGCCGTGCTCGCCCCGACGGACACCCCCGGCGCGCACGCCTACGACACCGAGGTCGCCGGCGTCGGCCTCTGCGACCCGGCGGCGGTGCGGGTGCTGGTCGAGGAGGGGCCGACCCGGCTCCGCGAGCTGATGCGCATCGGCGCGGAGTTCGACCGCAACCCCGACGGCTCGCTGATGCTGACCCGCGAGGGCGGGCACCGGGCGGACCGGATCGTGCACGCCGGCGGCGACGCCACCGGTGCCGAGGTGCAGCGGGCGCTGCACGCGGCGGTCCGCCGCGACCCGTGGATCCGGCTGGTCGAGCACGCCCTGGTGCTGGACCTGCTGCGCGCCCCCGGCGACGGCCCGGACTCGCTCGGCCCGGCCTGCGGCATCACCCTGCACGTGCTCGGCGAGGGCAGCGAGGACGGCGTCGGCGCATTGCTGGCCCGGGCGGTGGTGCTGGCCACCGGCGGGATGGGGCAGGTCTTCGCGGCCACCACCAACCCGGCCGTCTCCACCGGTGACGGGGTGGCCCTGGCCATGCGGGCCGGTGCGGCGGTCACCGACGTGGAGTTCGTCCAGTTCCACCCGACGGCGCTGATCGTGCCGGAGGCGGCCCGGGTGCCCGGCGCCGGGCTGGCCCAGCAGCCGCTGGTCTCCGAGGCGCTGCGCGGCGAGGGCGCCCACCTGGTCGACGGCGACGGCAAGCGGTTCATGGTCGGCCAGCACGAGCTGGCCGAGCTGGCCCCCCGGGACGTGGTGGCCAAG
Source organism: Micromonospora sp. URMC 105 (assembly GCF_051386295.1). Lineage (NCBI taxonomy): Bacteria > Bacillati > Actinomycetota > Actinomycetes > Micromonosporales > Micromonosporaceae > Micromonospora > Micromonospora sp. URMC 105. Next base: position 36,433 of record NZ_JBPQTL010000033.1, read on the forward strand.
GGCATCCACCGGGTGCTGCTGGCCACCGGCGCGGACCACGTCTGGCTCGACGCACGCCACCTGGGCGGGGACTTCCTCGCCGGGCGGTTCCCCACCATCGTCGCCTCGTGCCTGGCGATCGGCGTGGACCCGGCCACCGACCTGATCCCGGTCGCCCCGGCCGCGCACTACGCCTCCGGCGGCGTCCGCACCGACCTGCACGGCCGCACCTCCATTCCCGGCCTGTACGCCTGCGGCGAGGTCGCCTGCACCGGCGTGCACGGCGCCAACCGGCTGGCCAGCAACTCGCTGCTGGAGGGGTTGGTCTTCTCCCGCCGGATCGCCGAGGACATCGCCGCCGGGCTGCCCGAGCAGGCCCGCCCGGCGGAGACCGGCGCGTGGGTGGGCGGCGAGGGCTGGGTGGTGCCGGCCGAGGGCACGTCCGCCCTGCAACGGGCGATGAGCCGGGGCGCGGGCGTGCTGCGGTCGGCGCAGACGCTGACCGGGACCGCCGCCACCCTGGGCGAGCTGGGCCTGGGCCGGGGCAGGCCGCGTACCGCCGACTGGGAGGCGACGAACCTGATCACGGTGGCGTCCACTCTGGTCGCCGCCGCGTACGCCCGCCAGGAGACCCGGGGGGCCCACTGGCGGGAGGACTTCCCGACGGCCGACGAGAAGTGGCGGGGCCACCTGGTGGGCGCGGTCGGTGCGCAGGGCCGGTTGGCGTCCCGGTGGGAGCCGTCGGCGTGAGTAGAGCGTCGCAGTCGAGAGCTGAGGAGTCGTGGTGAGGGAGTCGACGGAGCGGGCGTTGCGAGCCGGTGGCCTGGACCCGGCGCAGGTGCGGGCGGTCGTCGTGGGGGCGTTCGCCGAGGACCTCGGACCGGACTTCCTCGACGTGACCAGCGTGGCCACGATCCCCGACGCGCAGACCGACACCGCCGACGTGGTCGCCCGGGCAGACGGCGTGGTGGCCGGGCTGGCCGTGGCCGCCGCGGCCTTCGAGCTGGTCGGCGAGGTGACCGGGTCGGACCGTACCGTCGAGGTGTCGCTGGTGGCGCACGACGGGCAGCGGGTGGCGCGCGGCGACGTGCTGGCCACGGTGACCGGCCCGACCCGGCTGCTGCTCACCGCCGAGCGGTCGGCGCTCAACCTGCTCAGCCGGATGTCCGGGGTGGCCACCCACACCCGGGCCTGGGCCGACGCCCTGGCCGGGACGAAGGCGATGGTGCTGGACACCCGCAAGACCACGCCGGGCCTGCGCGCCCTGGAGAAGTACGCGGTGCGGGCCGGCGGCGGCACGAACAAGCGGATGGGCCTGCACGACGTCGCCATGATCAAGGACAACCACAAGTTCGCCGCGGGGGGCATCGCGTCCGCCTTCCGGCGGGTCCGGGAGGCGTTCCCGGACGTGCCGGTGCAGGTGGAGGTCGACACCGTCGCCGAGGCGGTGGAGGCGGTGGAGGCCGGCGCGGACTTCCTGCTGCTGGACAACATGGCCCCGGAGACGCTGCGCGAGGTGGTCGCCCGGGTGGGTGACCGGGCCGAGCTGGAGGCGACCGGCGGGCTCACCCTGGCGGTGGCGGCCGAGTACGCGGCCACCGGCGTGGACTTCCTGTCGGTCGGCGCGCTGACCCACTCCTCGCCGATCCTGGACATCGCGTTGGACCTGCGCACCGGGTGAGCTCGGCGCGGTGGCCCGGGCCGGTCGGCCGGCGGCTCGGCGGGTTCGACGTGCCGGGCGGCGTCTAGGCTGCGCGTGTGCTGCTCTGCATCGACATCGGAAACACCAACACCGTGCTGGCGACCTTCGACGGCGAGAAGCTGGTGCACTCGTGGCGGATCAAGACCGACGCCCGGTCCACGGCGGACGAGCTGGGTCTGATGTTCCGGGGGCTGCTCGCCGGTGACGCGGTGGAGATCACCGGGGTGGCCGCCTGCTCCACGGTCCCGGCGGCGCTGCGCTCGCTGCGGTCCATGCTGGCCCGCTACTACGCCGACCTGCCCAGCGTGATCGTCGAGCCGGGGGTGCGGACCGGCGTCCAGCTCGCGATCGACAACCCCAAGGAGGTCGGCTCGGACCGGGTGGTCAACACCCTGGCCGCGTACACCCTCTACGGCGGTCCCTCGATCGTGGTCGACTTCGGCACCACCACGAACTTCGACGTGATCAGCGGCCGGGGCGAGTTCCTGGGCGGCGCCTTCGCCCCGGGCATCGAGATCTCCTTCGACGCGCTGGCCGCGCGGGCGGCGCAGCTGCGCAAGGTGGAGGCGACGAAGCCCCGGTCGGTGATCGGCAAGAACACGGTCGAGTGCCTGCAGAGCGGCCTCTACTTCGGCTTCGCCGGCCAGGTCGACCGGATCGTCGAGCGGATGACCGAGGAACTGGGCGAGGTGAAGGCCGTGATCGCCACCGGCGGGCTGGCCTCGGTGGTGATCGGGGAGTGCCGCACCATCACCCACCACGAGCCGATGATCACCCTGATCGGCCTGCGGATGGTCTACGAGCGCAACGTCTGAACCCGGCCGCCGCCGTGGTCGGACGCCGCGCGGGGCTCAGCGCCGCCGGGCCCGGAAGACCAGCGTCCGGTACGGCAGTTCGACCGTCTCCCGGCCGGCCAGGCCCGGGTGGCCGGCGAGCAGTTCCCGCAACTCCCCCTCGACCCGTCGCTGCTGGCGGGGCGCCGAGGTGAGGTGGTACGAGCGGGTTCTGATCATGCCGATCACCTCGTCCGGGGTGAGGGTGGCGCGGTGGGTGAACTCGCCGAGTTCGACGGCGCCGAAGGCCGGGCCGAAGTCGCGTACCCGGCCGGTCAGGTCGTCGCCGGTGTCGCCGAGGTGGGCGATCCGGCCCAGCTCGGCCACCCAGTCCGCGCGTTCGTCCCGGACGTTCCAGATCGGGGCGAAGGTCCCGCCCGGCCGGAGCACCCGGGCGATCTCGGCGTGCGCCCGCTCCCGGTCGAACCAGTGGTACGCCTGCCCCACCAGGACCGCGTCGGCCGCCCCGTCCGGCAGCGGCACCGACTCCGCGCTGCCGGCCACGGCGGTGGTGCCGGGGGTGGCGGCGGCCAACTGGGCGCGCATCCCCGCGTCGGGCTCCACCGGCCGCACCTCGTGGCCCAGGTCGAGGATCGCCCGGCTGAGGATCCCGGTGCCCGCGCCGAGGTCGACCACCCGGGCCGGCGCGCCGAGGCCTTCCAGCGCCCATTCGACGGCGGCCTGCGGATAGCGGGGCCGGAACCGGTCGTAGTCGGCCGCGGCGGCCCCGAACGACAAGGCATGAGTGGGATCGGTCATGGGCGGCAGGTTATCCCGTAACGACGACCTGGGCGCTTGAGTACGCTCGGGGGCTGACCCCGCCGATATCTCCCTTCTGAGGAAGAGTGCCGTGACCGAGCAGAACGCCGTGCCAGTGGACCCCGCCGACGACCTTCCCGAGCAGATGAAGGTCCGCCGGGAGAAGCGGGACCGGATGCTCGCCGAGGGCGTCGAGCCGTACCCCGTCGGTTTCCCCCGGACCAGCACGCTGGCCGAGATCCGCGCGAAGTACGCCGAGCTGCCCACCGACACCGCGACCGGCGACGAGGTCTCGGTTACCGGCCGGGTGATCTTCGTGCGGAACACCGGCAAGCTCTGCTTCGCGACCCTGCGCGACGGCGACGGCACCGAACTGCAGGCGATGCTCTCCCTGGACCGGGTCGGGGCGGAGCGGCTGGAGGACTGGAAGCGCCTGGTCGACCTCGGCGACCACGTCGGCGTGACCGGTGAGGTGATCACCAGCCGCCGGGGTGAGCTGTCCGTGCTGGCGCGGGAGTGGGCGGTCACCGCGAAGGCGCTGCGCCCGCTGCCGGTGGCGCACAAGCCGCTGAGCGAGGAGGCCCGGGTCCGCCAGCGTTACGTGGACCTGGTGGTCCGTCCGCAGGCCCGGCAGATGGTGCGTACCCGGGCGGCGGCGGTACGCAGCCTCCGCGATTCCCTGCACGGTGAGGGATTCATCGAGGTCGAGACCCCGATGCTGCAGTTGCTGCACGGCGGGGCGGCGGCCCGGCCATTCGTGACCCACAGCAATGCGTTGAACACCGATCTGTATCTGCGAATCGCGCCGGAACTGTTTCTCAAGCGGGCCGTGGTCGGCGGCGTCGACCGGGTCTTCGAGATCAACCGTAACTTCCGTAATGAGGGCGTCGACTCCTCGCACTCCCCGGAGTTCGCGATGCTGGAGGCCTACCAGGCCTACGGCGACTACGACACGATGGCCGAGCTGACCCGCAATCTGGTGCAGCAGGCGGCGATCGCGGTCAGCGGCTCGACCGTGGTGACCCACGCCGACGGCAGCGACTTCGACCTGGGCGGCGAGTGGCGCTCGGTGACGCTCTTCGGGGTGCTTTCCGAGGCCTTGGGCGAAGAGGTCACGGTCCGCACCGAGCGGTCCCGTCTGGTGGAGTACGCCGACAAGGTCGGGCTCGCCGTGGACCCGAAGTGGGGCCCGGGCAAGCTGGCCGAGGAGCTGTTCGAGGAGCTGGTCGTGCCGGGCCTGCAGGCCCCCACCTTCGTCCGCGATTACCCGGAGGAGACCAGCCCGCTGACCCGGGCGCACCGCAGCGAGCCGGGGCTGGCCGAGAAGTGGGACCTCTACGTGCTCGGCTTCGAGCTGGGTACGGCGTACTCCGAGCTGGTCGACCCGGTGGTGCAGCGGGAGCGGCTGGTGGCGCAGGCGCAGCTGGCCGCCCGCGGCGACGACGAGGCCATGCGGCTCGACGAGGACTTTCTGCGTGCGATGGAGTACGGAATGCCCCCGGCGGGCGGTATGGGAATGGGAATCGACCGGCTTCTGATGGCGCTGACCGGCCTCGGAATTCGGGAGACCATCCTCTTCCCGTTGGTCCGCCCGGAGTGACTCGGAAGCTTCTCCGGGTCGTTACCGCATCCTATTGACGGGTCGAGCGCCGCGCGGGTTATTGTGCTCCTATTGCAGGAGCACCCTGCTCGAAAGGAATGTGGGACGTGGCCAAGCAGATCATTCACAAGCTGGTCGATGACCTGGACGGCGGGGACGCGGACGAGACCGTCAAGTTCGCCCTCGACGGCGTTCAGTACGAGATCGACCTGTCGAACTCCAACGCCGAGAAATTGCGCGACGTATTCGCGCCGTACGTGGCGGCGGGCACCCGGGTCGGTCGCGGCGGTGTGGTCGTGGGTGGCCGGGCGGCGCGGGGCCGGGGCGGCGCCACGGCCGACCGCGAGCAGAACAAGGCGATCCGGGCCTGGGCCAAGAAGTCGGGCAAGGAGATCTCCGACCGGGGACGCATCCCGCAGGAGATCGTCGACGAGTACCACTCGAAGGCCGGTCACTGACACCAGCGCCAGGGCGACACCCAGGGCGACACGACGCCGGGCCGGAGCACGACTCCGGGCCGGCGTCGCCGTCTTTTCAGGGCGACCCGTGGGGCGGAGGTGGCCGATGGGGTTCGAGGGGTCGACGAGGTTGCGGCCGGGTCGGCGGGCCGGCCCCGGGCCGTGCCTCCGTGGGCCTGCGGGGCGGGTCGGGACGGCCGGGAAGGTTCCCGCCGAGGGCGGCGTTGTCCACAGGCGGTGGAGAATCTGTCCACAGCCTGTGGACGAGCCACCGGTCCGTCGGGAGCTTCCGCACCCACGGCGAATTTCGCTCTGCGCGTACAGGCAGGGGTCCCGGAACACCTCCTGAGCGCGGATGGTTGGTCAAAACGACGTCAGAACGGCTCCTCGCGGGGACACACGACCTCAGCGGAGTCGGTCAGCGGCGATAGAGTAAGGAGGCACGGACGCCCGTCCCGGACGTCCGAGCACCGGCCCCGCCAAGATCTTGAACATCAAGGCGCACGGCACGTGAGGAGCACGAGGGCATGTTCGAGCGGTTCACCGACCGAGCGCGACGGGTTGTCGTCCTGGCCCAAGAAGAGGCCCGGATGCTCAACCACAACTACATCGGTACGGAGCACATCCTGCTGGGCCTGATCCACGAAGGTGAAGGCGTCGCGGCAAAGGCCCTGGAGAGCCTCGGCATCTCCCTCGAGGGCGTCCGCCAGCAGGTCGAGGAGATCATCGGCCAGGGCCAGCAGGCGCCGAGCGGGCACATCCCGTTCACGCCGCGGGCCAAGAAGGTGCTGGAGCTGTCGCTGCGCGAGGCGCTGCAGCTCGGCCACAACTACATCGGCACGGAGCACATCCTGCTCGGTCTGATCCGCGAGGGTGAGGGCGTCGCCGCCCAGGTGCTGGTCAAGCTCGGTGCGGACCTCAACCGGGTCCGCCAGCAGGTGATCCAGCTGCTCTCCGGCTACCAGGGCAAGGAGCCGGCCGCGGCGGGCGCCGCGCCGGGTGAGGCCGCGCCGTCGACCAGCCTCGTGCTGGACCAGTTCGGCCGCAACCTGACCCAGGCCGCCCGCGAGGGCAAGCTCGACCCGGTCATCGGGCGCGAGAAGGAAATCGAGCGGGTCATGCAGGTGCTCTCCCGCCGTACCAAGAACAACCCGGTCCTGATCGGTGAGCCCGGCGTCGGCAAGACCGCCGTGGTGGAGGGGCTGTCCCAGAAGATCATCAAGGGCGAGGTGCCCGAGACGCTGAAGGACAAGCAGCTCTACACGCTGGACCTCGGCGCCCTGGTCGCGGGTTCCCGCTACCGCGGTGACTTCGAGGAGCGCCTCAAGAAGGTGCTCAAGGAGATCCGCACCCGCGGCGACATCATCCTGTTCATCGACGAGATCCACACCCTGGTGGGTGCGGGTGCCGCCGAGGGCGCGATCGACGCGGCGAGCATCCTCAAGCCGATGCTGGCCCGTGGCGAGCTGCAGACCATCGGTGCGACGACCCTCGACGAGTACCGCAAGCACCTGGAGAAGGACGCCGCTCTCGAGCGCCGCTTCCAGCCGATCCAGGTGGGTGAGCCGTCGCTGGCCCACACCATCGAGATCCTCAAGGGCCTGCGCGACCGGTACGAGGCGCACCACCGGGTCTCGATCACCGACGCCGCTCTCGTCGCCGCCGCGACGCTGGCCGACCGGTACATCTCGGACCGCTTCCTGCCGGACAAGGCGATCGACCTGATCGACGAGGCCGGTGCCCGGATGCGGATCCGTCGGATGACCGCGCCGCCAGACCTGCGCGACTTCGACGAGCGCATCGCCCAGGTGCGCCGCGACAAGGAGTCCGCGATCGACGCGCAGGACTTCGAGCGCGCCGCCCAGCTGCGTGACAAGGAGAAGCAGCTCCTCGGTCAGAAGGCGCAGCGGGAGAAGGAGTGGAAGGCCGGTGACCTGGACGTCGTCAGCGAGGTCGACGACGAGCAGATCGCCGAGGTGCTCGGCAACTGGACCGGTATCCCGGTCTACAAGCTGACCGAGGAGGAGACCTCGCGCCTGCTGCGCATGGAGGACGAGCTGCACAAGCGCGTCATCGGCCAGGAGGACGCGGTCAAGGCGGTCTCGAAGGCGATCCGGCGTACCCGGGCCGGCCTGAAGGACCCGAAGCGTCCGTCCGGCTCGTTCATCTTCGCCGGCCCGTCCGGCGTGGGTAAGACCGAGCTCTCCAAGGCGCTGGCCGAGTTCCTGTTCGGCAGCGAGGACGCCCTCATCCAGCTGGACATGTCCGAGTTCCACGACCGCTACACGGTCTCCCGGCTGGTGGGTGCCCCTCCCGGCTACGTCGGGTACGACGAGGGTGGTCAGCTGACCGAGAAGGTGCGGCGTCGGCCGTTCTCGGTGGTCCTCTTCGACGAGATCGAGAAGGCCCACCCGGACGTGTTCAACACGCTGCTCCAGATCCTGGAGGACGGTCGGCTCACCGACGGTCAGGGTCGGATCGTGGACTTCAAGAACACGGTCATCATCCTGACCACCAACCTCGGTACGCGTGACGTCGCCAAGGCGGTGTCGCTGGGCTTCCAGGCGTCCGAGGACTCCGAGTCGAACTACGACCGGATGAAGCAGAAGGTCAACGACGAGCTCAAGCAGCACTTCCGGCCTGAGTTCCTGAACCGGATCGACGACACCATCGTCTTCCACCAGCTGCGGCAGAACGAGATCCTCTCGATCGTGGACATCATGATCGCCCGGATCGAGACCCAGCTGCGCAACAAGGACATGGGCCTGGAGCTGACCGACAACGCCAAGAAGTACCTGGCGAAGAAGGGCTTCGACCCGGTGCTGGGCGCCCGTCCGCTGCGTCGCACGATTCAGCGCGACATCGAGGACAACCTCTCGGAGCGGATCCTCTTCAACGAGCTGACCCCGGGTCAGATCGTGGTGGTGGACTGCGAGGGCGACCCGGAGAACATCGACAAGTCCAAGCTGGTCTTCCGCGGCTCGGACCGGCCGGCCGAGGTGCCGGACGCCGTTCCGGCCGACCTCGGTGGCGCGGCCACCGCGGGGGCGGACGAGTAAGGACGACAGCACGAGGGCGGCGGCCCCGGACGGCGAAAGCCTCCGGGCCCGCCGCCTTTTGCCGTGCCCTGCGCACCCTCGGCCCACGTGATCGGCACGCTTTGCGGCGTGTCGGGGTGTCCCGGGCGTCGGTCACCCCGGCACACCGCAAACCGGGGGTCGAGAGCGAGGCCCGGCCCCGGGCCGACGGTCAGGGACGGTCAGGGGAGGGGGATCGGGGTGGCCGGGCCGTCGCCGGCCAGCCGGAAGGCGGCCTCGCCGACCGGTTCCACCAGGCCGTCAGTGACCAGTCCGGCCAGCGCCCGGGCCCGCTGCACGTCGTCGGCCCAGACCTGGTCCAGCCGCTGGTGCGGGACCGGGCCGGTGGCCTCCCGGAGCACCCCGAGCAGCAGCCCGCGCACCTGCCGGTCGGTGCCGGCGTACCGCTGGGGGCGCCGGGTCGGGCCGGCGGGCGTCTCCTGGCCGGAGGCCCGCCAGGCGCAGACCGGCTCGACGGGGCAGACCGGGCAGCGCGGCGAGCGGGCGGTGCAGACCACCGCGCCCAGCTCCATGAACGCCGCACTGGCCAGCGCGGCGGCGGCGGGCTCGATCGGCAGCAGTTCCTCGCAGGCGACCAGGTCGGCCGGGCGGGTGGCCGGTCCGGCGTCCGGTTCGCCGACGATCGCCCGGGACACCACCCGCCGGACGTTGGTGTCCACCACCGGGTGCCGCTGCCCGTACGCGAAGGCCGCCACCGCCCGCGCGGTGTACGTGCCGACGCCGGGCAGCGCCAGCAGTTGGTCCAGTTTGTCGGGGACCTCGCCGCCGTGCCGTTCCACGATCGCCACCGCGCAGTCGCGCAGCCGTACCGCCCGACGGGGGTAGCCGAGCCGCCCCCACATCCGGATCGCCTCGGCGGGCGTGTCGGCGGCCAGCGCGGCCGGGTCCGGCCAGCGGGTCAGCCAGGCGTGCCAGGCGGGGAGCACCCGCACCACCGGGGTCTGCTGGAGCATCACCTCGCTGACCAGGATCGCCCAGGCGCCGATGCCGGGCTCGCGCCAGGGCAGGTCGCGGGCGTTCTCCTCGTACCACCGGCTGACCAGGGTGGCGAAAGTCGGTTCAGTCATCGCGCCGCCGATGATGTCACGCGGGACGGTCCCGCAGGATGGGCGGGCCGGGCGGGCCGACGCAGCGAGCCGGTGCGGATCGGGGAGAATGCCCGGATGAACGAGCTCGCGATCACCGTCATCGGCCGGGACCGGCCCGGCATCGTGGCCGACGTCGCCGAGGTGCTCGCCCGGCTCGGCGCGAACCTCACCGACTCCACCATGACCCGGCTTCGTGGTCACTTCGCGATGACCCTGATCTGCGTCGGCCCGGCCGCCGCCGAGGTCGAGGCCGCCCTGGCGCCGCTCGCCGCCGACGGCCAGCTGCTGGCCACCGTACGCGCGGTCACGCCCGACGGGGTGGCGGCGCGGGCCGGGGAGCCGTACGTGATGGCGGTGCACGGCGCGGACCGGATGGGCATCGTGGCGGCGATGACCCGGGTGCTCGCGGACGCAGGCGGCAACGTCACGGACCTGAGCACCCGGCTCGCCGGTTCGCTCTACGTGGTGGTGGCCGAGGTGGACCTGCCGCCGGGTACCGCGGACGAGCTGGCCGGCCGCCTCGCGGCCACCGCAGCCGAGCTGGGCGTCGAGGTGTCCCTGCGGCCCGCCGACCCGGATCTGCTGTGAGCGAGGAGGAGTACGCGGGCCTCGGCGACTGGACTCCGGAGGCGCTGGCCGTGCCCGGCGAGGTACGCCAGGTGGTCGCCGCTCCGCACCCGGTGCTGAGCCGCCCGGGCGGCACGGTCGACCCCACCGCGGCGGAGACCGTCCAGCTGGCCGCCGACCTGATCGCCACCATGCGGGTCTCGCCGGGCTGCGTGGGGCTGGCCGCCCCGCAGGTGGGGGTGGGCGCGCAGGTCTTCGCCGTCGACGTCACCGGGCACCCGAAGGCGGTCACCGTGCACGGCACCTTCGTGCTCTGCAACGCCCGCGTGGTGGAGGCGAGCCGGTGGAAGCCGGGGCGGGAGGGCTGCATGTCGGTGCCGGACCTGACCGGGGACGTGAAGCGGGCCAGCCGGCTGGTGGTGGAGGGCGAGCTGCCCGGCACCGGGAAGCCGGTGCGGCTGGTCACCGACGGCTTCGAGGCGCGCGCGCTGCAACACGAGATCGATCACTGCACGGGGCTGCTCTTCCTGGACCGGGTCGCCGGGGCGCACGCGATCTACCAGCGCAAGGTCTACCTGTGACCGGCCGCCGCCGTCTGTCGTGAGTGGAGAGTGAAGCGGTGTCCGGCGCGTCGCGACGGGTCGGAGCGCGGTGCGCCGCTACGGTGAGGGCATCATGCGTCTGACGGTCGGTCCCCTGCCATCCGCCGTGTACTGGCGGCGTCGCGCCGTCGTACTCGGAGCGGGGCTTCTCTTCCTGATTGTCCTGCTCTATTCCTGCAACCAGTCGGGGGACACGGCCACGACACCGGGGGCGAAGTCCACCCCGACGTCGCAGGCCGTCGATCCGTCGCCGACCGGGCCGGCGCCCGCGTCCGAGTCCGCCGCGCCGTCGGGCACGCCGGCGGCGCCGGACGCCGGGGGCGGTCCGGCCGGTGACCCGGGTACGACCACCGCGCCGCCGGCCGCGCCGCCCGTCGCGCCCGCCAACCCGGCCGTGGTCGACGACGGCACCTGCACGGACGCCGAGCTCAGCGTGACGTCGCAGGCGCTCCCGTCCGAGGTGCGCCGGGGTGCCCTGGTCGACCTGACGCTGCGGGTCAAGAACACCGCCCAGCGGACCTGCAGCCGCGACGTCGGGGCCGACCTGCAGGAGCTCTACGTCAAGCGGGGTGCGGAGAAGGTCTGGTCGTCGGACACCTGCGGCACCGGCAAGGGCTCGGATGTGCAGTCGTTCACCCCGGGCTTCGAGCGCTCGTACCAGCTGACCTGGAACGGCAAGGACGTCAGCCGGTGCGCCGGCGGGGTGGCCGCCGGGCCGCTGCCGCCCGCCGGGACGTACCAGGTCATCGCCCGGGTCGGCACCAAGCTCAGCGAGCCCGTGAAGCTGGTCATCACGGACTGACCGGCACCGGTCAGACGTACCGCTCCAGGATGGACGCCTCGGCGAGCCGGGACAGACCCTCCCGTACGCCCCGGGCCCGCGCGTCGCCGACCCCGTCGACGGCCTGCAGGTCCTCAACGGTGGCGCCGAGCAGCCGCTGGAGGCTGCCGAAGTGGACGACCAGCCGGTCGACGATCGCCACCGGCAGGCGGGGCACCTTGGCCAGCAGCCGGAAGCCGCGCGGGCTGACCGCCGCGTCGAGGGCGTCGGAGGCGGCTGGGTAGCCGATCGCCTTGGCCACCGAGACCAGGTCGATCAGCTCCGTCGCGCCGAGCAGGTCCAGCTCGACCAGCGCCTCGTCGAGGGTGCGCGACTTGCGGCCGGTGGGCAGGTAGTCGCGGATGACCAGGGTGCGGTCGGCGTCCACGCCGGCCATCAGCTCGTCGAGCTGGAGGGCGAGCAGCCGGCCGTCGGTGCCCAGCTCGACCACGTATCCGGCGATCTCGTCGGCGATCCGGCGGACCATCTCCAGCCGCTGCACCACCGCGACCGCGTCCCGTACGGTGACCAGGTCCTCGATCTCCAGCGCGGAGAGCGTGCCGGAGACCTCGTCCAGGCGGAGCTTGTAGCGCTCCAGGGTGGCCAGGGCCTGGTTGGCCCGGGACAGGATCGCCGCCGAGTCGTCCAGGACGTGCCGCTGCCCGTTGACGTAGAGGCTGATGATCCGCATGGACTGGCTGACCGAGATGACCGGGTAGCCGGTCTGCCGGGCCACCCGCTCCGCGGTGCGGTGCCGGGTGCCGGACTCCTCGGTCGGGATGGACGGGTCGGGCATCAGGTGCACCGCCGCCCGGACGATCCGGGTGCCGTCGCTGGAGAGGACCACCGCGCCGTCCATCTTGCACAGCTCGCGGACCCGGGTGGCGGAGAACTCGACGTCGAGCGGGAACCCGCCGGTGCAGATCTGCTCGACCACCTTGTCGTAGCCGAGGACGATCAGCGCCCCGGTGCGGCCGCGCAGGATCCGTTCGAGACCGTCGCGCAGCGCGGTGCCGGGCGCCATCAGGGCGAGGTTGGCCCGCAGCGGATCGCCGGCGCTCCCGGCGCCCGCGGTCACGCTCACGCTGATCGGGCGCGCGGGCGAGCCCACGGCACCGGTGCGGGCGTGGGGAGCCGCGCCGGCAGGCTTGGTGGTGTCGCGGTCGGTCGGCACGCGCACAGTCTACGGACTGCCGTGCGGTGGGTGCTGTCGTGGTTACTGTGATGTGTCACGGCGTCGGATCCCCGAGTGCCGGCGAGGGTGCCGGGCCTGTCCGGTATGGCCCGCGCGGTCCGGCCCGGACGGCCACCGTGGGTCATTCTGCGCTTGCGCGGGCGACACACTGCAGCGCCGCGCGCACGTCCGTGACCTCCATCACCCGCATGTTCTCCGGGCCCGCTCCGGTGCTGGCGGGCCCGCAGCCCGGCGGCACCAGCGCCACCTTGAAGCCGAGCCGGGCCGCCTCGGCCAGCCGGCGGGGCACCGCGCCCACCCGGCGCACCTCGCCGGTCAGCCCGACCTCGCCGATCGCCACCAGGTTGGGCGCGATGGCCAGGTTGAGTCCGCCGGAGGCGACGGCCAGGGCGACGGCGAGGTCGGCCGCGGGCTCCACCACCCGGATGCCGCCGACGGTGGCGGCGAAGACCTCCCGGTCGTGCAGCGTCAGCCGCTCGGTGCGGCGCTGGAGCACGGCCAGCACCATGGCCAGCCGGGCGGAGTCCAGCCCCGAGACGGTACGCCTCGGTGAGCCGGCCACCGTCGCTCCGATCAGCGCCTGCACCTCGGTGACCAGCGCCCGGCGCCCCTCCATCGCCACCGTCACACAGGTGCCGGGCACCGGCTCCGAGTAGCGGGTCAGGAAGAGCCCGGACGGATCGGCGAGGCTGCTGATGCCGCCCTCGTGCATCTCGAAGCAGCCGACCTCGTCAGCGGCGCCGAACCGGTTCTTCACGCCCCGGACCATCCGCAGCGACGAGTGCTTGTCACCCTCGAAGTGCAGCACCACGTCGACCAGGTGCTCCAGCACCCGGGGACCGGCCACCTGACCGTCCTTCGTGACGTGGCCGACCAGCACGGTGGCGATGCCGCGCTCCTTGGCGACGGCGACCAGCGCGGCGGTGACCGCCCGGACCTGGGTGACGCCGCCCGGCACGCCCTCGGTGCCGGTGGTGGAGATCGTCTGCACCGAGTCGAGCACCAGCAGGCCCGGCTTGACCGCGTCGAGGTGGCCGAGCACCGCGCTCAGGTCGCTCTCGGCGGCCAGGTAGAGCTGGTCGTGCAGGGTGCCCATCCGCTCGGCGCGCAGCCGCACCTGGCTGACCGACTCCTCCCCGCTGACCACCAGCGAGGGACTGCCCGCGCCGGCCGCCCACTGCTGGGCCACGTCGAGCAGCAGCGTCGACTTGCCGACCCCCGGCTCGCCGGCGAGCAGCACCACCGCGCCGGGCACCAGGCCGCCGCCGAGGACCCGGTCGAGCTCGCTGACCCCGGTGGGCCGGGCTCGCGCGGGAGCGGCGCTGATCGTCGCGATCGGCCGGGCCGGCTCGGCCGGCATCCGGGAGCTGACCACCCGGCCGGAGACCATCGGCCCGGTGACCGTGCACTCGACCACCGAGCCCCACTCGCCGCACTCGGGGCAGCGCCCCACCCACTTGGGCGGCTGGTGCCCGCACGCGTCGCACTCGTAGGCCGGACGGGGCTCGCGGGCGGCCCGGCCACGGGACGCGCCGGAGGCCGCGCCACCGCGGGCCGGGGTCGATCGGGAGGTGGTCACCACAGGACGCTAACCCCCTCCTACGACGAAAACACCGCCGGCGTGGTGGTCACCACGCCGACGGTGTCGACAGTTGCGTACGGGGCGATCAGCCGTGGCCGGAGCCGCCGTGGCCGGAGCCGCCCTCCTCGCCACCGCCCTCGTAGCCACCCTCGCGCTCGATGATCGGGGAGGGCGGGGCGGCCGGGGTCAGCGGCACGCCGATCGGCGCGCCGGTCTGGATGGTCCGGCCGTTGCCGAAGTCGAAGGTCAACTCGACCTGCTCGCCGACGCGCAGCGCCTCGGTCAGCCCGACGAGCTGGAGGTAGCGGCCACCCTGCACGTTGAGCTGCACGTAGCTCAGCGCCGGGATCTCGAAGCGGGCGGGCTGGCCGGCCGGGGCCGAGGGGCTGGGCGACGCGCTCTCCGACGGGCTGGCGGAGGCGGAGCCGGACGGCGACGCGCTCCCCGACGGGGAGGCGCTCGCGGAGGGGGAGGGGCTCTGCGCCGGCGCGGAGCTCTCCGGCGGGGGCGTCGAGCCCGGCGTGCCGGTGATCACGACCCCGCGCGCGCTCTCCGTGGTGACGGTCACGGTCACCGGGTCCCGCGTGTCGTTGTAGATCACGGTGTTGAGCGCGGCGTTCGCGCCGATGCGGAGGCCCTCGGTGCCGGGGTACTCCACGTAGAGGCCGCGCACCTTGTAGGCGTTGTCCGGGGTCTGGACGTTGATGCCCTGGATCGACGGCTCCTTGTTGGCGGTCTCGGCAATCTGGCCGGCCCCGCAGCCCGTCGCCAGCAGGGCGGTCGCCGCCGCCATGCCGGACAGCAGCAGGGCCGCCCGCCGGGAACCCCTGATCGAGCGCGTCACGTCGGTCCTCCTCGTCACGATCCCCACCCGGCCGTACCCCGGGCGCGGGGTGGTCATACCCGCGCAGACCGCGCTCCAGGGTAGTTGGGGCTGATCGACGGCCGCACGGGGACCCGGTACTGCCACCTGGGCGGGTGCGGGTCAGATCACCCGACCGCTCGCGACCAGCAGCACCACGTCGATCAGGGCGACCACCATCACCGCCCGGAAGGCCGCCACCGGCCGGCCACCGGCCCCGGCCGCGGCCCGTCCGCCGTACCAGCCGAGGGGTGGCACCACGGCGGCGGCCGCCACGGCCGACAGCCCCAGCCACGACGGCGGCCCGGGTGGCCCCACCACCAGGGTGACCGTCGCGGCGAGCAGCAGCCCGGCGGCGGCGATCCGGCTGCCCGCCGGGCCGAGCCGGTGTGGCAGCCCGCGCACTCCGGTGCGCGCGTCGTCGGCGAAATCCGGCAGCACGTTGGCGAAGTGCGCCCCCGCCCCGAGGCAGGCCCCGGCGGCGACCAGCCAGGCCGGTGGCGCCGGCGCGCCCGGCAGGGCCAGCACCACGAAGGCGGGCAGTGCCCCGAAGGAGAACGCGTACGGCAGCACGGAGACCGGGGTGGACTTCAGGGGCCAGTCGTAGAGCAGTGCCGAGACCAGGGCGAGGGTGACCCAGAGCGCGGCGGTGGGATTGGTGGTCAGCGCCAGCAGCGGTGTGGCCAGGGCCGCCAGCACCGCGCCCACCGCCACCGTGCGGCGGCGCACCGCGCCCGCCGCGACCGGCTTGTCGGTACGTCCCACCGTGGCGTCCCGTTCGGCGTCCAGCGCGTCGTTGGTCCAGCCGACGGCGAGTTGGCTGGCCAGGATGGTCACGGTGACCGCGGCGACGCCGGCCGGGGAGTGCCCGGCCCCCCAGGCGAGCAGCCCCGACACCGCGGTGACCGCCACGGACGGCTCCGGATGGCTCGCCCTGACCAGCCCTAACACCGTCGACGACATAAGGGAAGTCTGGTCGTTACCGGGGAGTCGTGCCACGCTCGGTCCATGCGGAACGGTCCCGGGTCCACTCCGCCCCGCGTGCTGCCTCCCAACGACCCCCGCCAGTACGACGACCTGGCCGGCGAGTGGTGGCGGCCGGACGGCGCGTTCGCCATGCTGCACTGGCTGGCCCGGTCCCGGGCCGCCCTGGTGCCGCCCGCCACCCGGCCCGACGCCCTGCTGGTCGACCTGGGTTGCGGCGCCGGCCTGCTCGCCCCGCACCTGGCCGGCAAGGG
The DNA here is from genome assembly GCF_051386295.1 of Micromonospora sp. URMC 105. Taxonomy (NCBI): domain Bacteria; kingdom Bacillati; phylum Actinomycetota; class Actinomycetes; order Micromonosporales; family Micromonosporaceae; genus Micromonospora; species Micromonospora sp. URMC 105. The sequence continues at coordinate 52,816 of NZ_JBPQTL010000033.1, forward strand.
CTATCGGCACGTCGGGGTCGACCTGACCCGGTCGGCGCTGGCGCAGGCCGCCGAGCACGGGGTGACCGTGGTCAACGGCGACGCCACCGCGGTGCCGTTGGCGGACGGCTGCGCCGACGTGGTGGCCGCCGGTGAGCTGCTGGAGCACGTACCGGACTGGCGGCGGGCGGTCGCCGAGGCGTGCCGGCTGCTGCGCCCCGGTGGCCTGCTGGTGCTGGACACGTTGAACGACACCGCACTGGCCCGGCTGGTGGCGGTGCGGATCGGGGAGCGGCTGCCGACGGTGCCCCGGGGGATCCACGATCCACGGTTGTTCGTGGACGCCCGCGAGCTGGTCGCCGAGTGCGCGCGCCACGGCGTACACCTGCGGATCCGCGGCATCCGGCCGAGCCTGCGCGGGACGTTGGCCTGGCTCGTCCGACGGGCCCGGGGCCGTCCTTCTTCGACGGCCGACGGCCGGCAGCCCCGGATCAGGCCGACCCGGTCGGTCGCCGTGCTCTATCAGGGACACGGGGTGCGACACGGGTAACCGCACCGCGCCGGGGTACAGGGACGCAGGAGGGGGCGATATGACGGTGCACGCGCTGGAGGCGGCCCGCCGGTTGGCGCCGCGGTTCGCCGCGCGGGCGGCCCGGCACGACCAGGACGGCTCGTTCCCGGTGGACGACTTCGCCGACCTGCGCGAGGCCGGGCTCTTCGGGCTGATGGTGCCGCGCGGGCTGGGTGGCGCGGGCGCCACCTTCGCCGAGTACGCGGCGGTCGCCACCGAGCTGGCCCGGGGCAACGGCGCGACCGCGCTGGTGTTCAACATGCACGCCTCGGTCACCGGCGCGCTCGGCGCGGTCACCGAGGAACTGGCCGAGGCGCTGGGCGTACCGGACGCGGCGCTGGCCGCCCGGGACCGCCTGCTCCGCGCGGCGGCCGAGGGCTCCTGGTACGCGGTCGCGATGAGCGAACGCGGCGCGGGCGCGCGCCTGTCCCAGCTGAGCACCGTCTACGAACCGGTCGACGGGGGCTGGCACATCAAGGGCAGCAAGACCTTCTGCTCCGGCGCCGGGCACCCGGACGGCTATCTTGTGGCCGCCCGCAGCGCCGCCGACCAGTCGGTGGTCTCCCAGTTCCTGGTGCCGGCCGGCGACGGGCTGACCGTGGAGCCGACCTGGGACTCGCTCGGCATGCGGGCCACCTCCTCGCACGACCTGCACCTGGACGTGACCGTTCCGGCCGACCGGCTGCTCGGCGGGGTGGAGGGGCTGGCGCTGGTGGTGGCCCAGCTGATGCCGCACTGGCTGGTCGCCAGCTACGCCGCCGTCTACGTCGGGGTGGCCCGGGCGGCGGTGGACGCGGCGGCCGAGCATCTGAACGCCCGCAACCTCGCCGGCCTGCCGGCGGTGCGCGCCCGCCTCGGGCGGGCCGATGCGGCGGTGGCGGCGGCGCAGCTGGTGGTGGCGGAGGCGGCCCGACGGGTCGACGAGGCCCCCGGCGACGCCGAGACCAACCGCTGGGTGTGGCGGGCCAAGCTGCTCGCCGGTACGACCGCGGCCGACGTGGCGGCGTCCGTGCTGGAGGCGGCCGGCACGTCGGCGACCCGACGGGGCCACCCGCTGGAGCGGCTCTACCGGGACGCGCGCTGCGGCTCGCTGCACCCGGCGACCTCGGACGTCTGCGCGGACTGGCTCGGCATCGCGGCGCTGGGTGGGGACCCGGATCGCGACGGATCGATTCCTCGTTGGTGAACGAGGAACGGCAGATGTGGGCGGTGGGGGTGGGCGTTCCCGCAGGGCGGCGTAGAGGGTCAGGCCCGGCCCGAAGGCCAGCATCACGATCCGCCGGGGCGGCACGGGC
>NZ_JBPQTL010000034.1:0-54081 GCF_051386295.1 Micromonospora sp. URMC 105
CCGGCGCGTGCAGGGGGAAGACGTGGTCGCCGAAGAGCACCGTGGTGCCCCACTCGCGCAATCGGGCCAGGCCGGCCCGGAAGGCCGGGTGGGCGGCCATCGCGGCGTTGGTGAACGGCACCGCCACCACGGGCAGCCCCTTGCCCTGCCCCTCGACCAGCAGGCCGAGCGCGAGCGTGTCGGTGATCCCCGCCGCCCACTTGTTGACCGTGTTGACCGTCGCCGGGCAGACGATCATGGCGTCGGCCGGGGGCAGCAGGTCGGGGTCGCCCACGTTCTTGTAGTGGGTGCGTACCGGGTGACCGGTCTGCCGGGCCAGCGCGGCCCGGTCGACGAACTTCGCCCCGTCGGGCGTGGTCACCAGGCAGACCTCCCAGCCGTCCTGCTGGGCCAGCTCGACCAGGCGGCCGACGTGGCGGGCCAGCGGCGAACCGCAGGCGATGACGTAGAGCACCTCGCGGCGCTCGCTGCTCGGGTGCGGGCCGCTCATCCGGCCGGCACCGTGCTCATACTCCGACTCCCATGTGCTCAGCCAACTCCGCTATCGGCGAAGGCGGCGCACCACGTGTGCGACGCAGCACGTCCGACATCACCTCGTGCGCGATCGGGCGGCAGCGGATCTCCGAGGGCGCGAGCCGGTCGCCGCGCAGCAGCATCTCCCCGGCGTTGGCCACGTCACCGATCTGGGCGAACCCCCGGGCGATGTCGAGCAGGTGGTGCGCGCGGCGCTCGGGCAGCAGCGCGTTGAACGCGGGCTCCGCGAGGCGCTGGTGGATCTCCACCGCCCGGCCGCCGTCGCCCAGTTCGACCGCCGCGGCGGCCCGGTGCAGCTCCAGGTTGGTCGGGCCGAACGAGGTCCAGTAGTGGTTCTGATCGCCGCCGAGCAGGGTGGCCGCCTCGTGGGCGCCGTTGAGCAGGTCGTCCACGGTCGCGGAGTCGCCGATCCGGGCGGCGGCCATCGCGCCCTGGAGCAGCAGCATGCCGTAGACGGAGAGCCGGTCCGGGGAGGCCTCGTTGCTCCCGCCCGGGGCGAGCCGGTTGGCGATGGTGACGTTGAGCTCCAGCGCGGGCCGGGCCCGGCCCATCGCCACCAGCGCGTTGCAGACCCGGGTGGTGGCGACGCCGGCCAGCAGCTGGTCGTCGGCGCGCTGGGCGACCGCCATCGAGCGGTCGGCGGCCAGCCAGGCCAGCTCGCACTCGCCGAGCTTGCGCAGCACCGAGGAGGCGATCTGGTAGACCTGCCCGAGCAGGTGGGCCGCCTCGCACGCCTGGTCGCCCCGGTAGCCCGCGTCAGCGGCCTGGGCGTCGCGCAGCAGCTTCGGCAGCGCCCGGGTCAGCATCCCGTAGCGGCCGTACTGGTAGGTGAGCCAGGCGTGGTTGACCGCCTTGCGCATGTCGGCCAGCGGCGGCGGGTACGGCGCGGCGTCGAAGTAGGCGCTCATCGAGTCGTACCGCTCCAGGGCGGCCCGGATCTCCTGCACCTCGATCTGGTCGATGCAGTTGAGCGCGTCGGTACGCCGCTCCGGGTCCTTGCCGAGCAGCAGTTGCACGTCGACCTGGAGGATGTCGGCGATCTCGTAGAGGACGGAGAACTTGTCGAGCCGGCGCACCCCGCGCTCGACCTTGTCGACCCAGCTCTTGGACTTGCCCAGCCGATCGGCGAAGACCTGTTGCGACATCTTGCGCCGGCCCCGCCAGTAGGCCACCCGCCGTCCTATGGGTAGCTCGTCCATCCCCTGCTCCTCCCCCTCGTCGTCCGTCCGGTGGATCTCCGGACGGCTCCCCCGCGGGCGCGGCGCTCCGTCCGTCCCAGGTTTTCGCTGGTCGCACAGGTTGTACGTCGGCCGTACGGCCAGTCCTCGTAGTTTTCGTGCAAGTTGCACGAGCCGTTCGACAGCTCAACGATCGCGGGTTACGGCAGTGACGGTGCTCGACATACCGCCTGACGGGGTGACCGGTCGGGGCGAGGGGAGATCACGAACTATGTGGGGGAACGTCGGACCGCGGGTCGCCCAGCTCTCGCCGATCGAACGGGTCCGGCTGCGCCGGATCGCCGTCCGGTACGCCGCGCACGGCTGGGAGGTCACCCCGGGTGCCTGCCTGGCGCGCAGCCGCTTCGTCTGCGGTCGGGCCGGCTGCCCGACGGTCGGCTGCCACCCGGCGCTGGAGAACTGGGAGCACGCGGCCAGCGCCGACCCGGCCCGGGTGGCGACCTGGTGGCGCAGCCGGCCGCACGGGGTGCTGCTGCCCACCGGGCGGGCGTTCGACGTGCTGGAGGTGCCCGCCCACCTCGGCCGGCACGTCCTCGACGCGATCCCGGCCCACCCGGCCGGCCCCGGCGTCCGGGGCCCGGTGCTGGTGACCCCGACCGGTCGCTGGATGTTCCTCGTCCGCCCGGGCGACCCGCTGCGACCGGAGCTGGAGCACTGCTTCCACGTGGTACGCCACGGCCCGGGCTCGTGGATCGCGGCGCCGCCGACCCGGCTGCCCGAGGGGCCGGTGCGCTGGGTGGTCGCCCCGGAACAGGCGCGCTGGCAGCTGCCCGACTCGTACCTGGTGCAGAACACCCTGGTCGACGCGCTGCGGGCCAGCGGGGTGACGCTGACCCCGGAGCTGCTTCCCGGGCAGCTGCCGCTCCCCCGACGGGGCCACTGATCCGCCGGTCGGGTCACCGGCAGCGTCCCCGCCGGGGCCGGGGTCGTTGGACCGGTGACGGCGCGGACGCGCCGGGAGCGGGGGTACGAGATGGCCAGTGACGACGCGACGTGGCCCGCCGGCGGCACCGAGCCGCCGCCGCACCACCGGCGGCCCCACCGCCGGTCGCGCACCAGACCCGGCGGCTCCCGCCCGGAACGCGCCCGCCTGCTGCACTCCACCGACCTCCCGCTCACCGACTGACCCGCGCGGGCCGGTGGTCGGTGAGGCGGTCCAGCCAACCGATGCCGGCCTCGCCCATGGCCACCGCCGCGGTGGCGTACGCGTCGGCGACCCCGAGGTCCGCGCCGACCACGGTGACCGAGCGCAGGCCCCGGGCCGGCTCGCCCCGGCGCGGATCGTGCACGTGCCGGCCCCGGTGCTGCACGCCCGAGGTGGCGATCGCCAGGTCGCTGCCGGCGAGGACGAGACAGGTGGCCATCGGGTTCCACGGGTGGGCGACGCCGATCCGCCACGCCTCCCGGGTGGGTGACAGTCCCCGGACCACCACGTCGCCCCCGGCGTTCAGGCAGTGGTTGGCCGCACCGGCGGCGACCAGCCGGTCCGAGGCGACCTGCGCCGACCAGCCCTTCACGTAGCCGGACGGGTCGAGCCGGCCGGTGGCGTACGCGTCGAAGTAGCCGTCGGTGGCGGCCCACAGGTCGGCGCAGCGCTCCAGCACCGCCCGCAGGTCCGGCGAGGCGTCGGCCGGCCGCAGTTCACCCCGGTCCAGGCGGCACACCTCGCTGTCGTCGCGGTAGGTGCTGAACCGGGCGTCGACCTCGCGCAGCCAGCCGAAGGTCTCCGCGGCGAGGTCGTGCAGGGTCGCGGCGGGCAGGTCGTCGGCCAGGTCGAGGCTGATCGCCGTACCCATGACGTGCTCGACCCGGCGCAGGCCGGGACGGACCGGCGAGACCGGCACCTCAGCCGGCCCGGTCGATCGCCGCCTGCAGCGACTGCTGGTACGCGTTGCTGGTGGCGGTGGCGTCGCTGACGGTGTTCAGGTCGGCGCTCTGCTTCTGCACCACCTCGCCGCTGGTGCCGCTGTAGGTGCGCTGCACGTCGTCGCTGCGCTGGCCGGACTGCCCGCTCTGCGGCAGGCCGATCCCGGTGACGTTGACGATCCTGCTGCCGGAGAGGGTGATCTGCACGTGCAGCGTGCCGTACTCGTACTTCACGTCCGGGCCGCTCACCGTGCGCAGGGCCGGCTTCGGCGCGCTGGTGGTGGCCCGGGGCGCGGCGGGCCGGGTGGCGGTGGTGTTGCCCGGGCCCGGGGTCCGGGGCGTGGCGGTGGTGGGTCGCGCCGCCGGGGTGCGGCCCGTGGCGGAGGGCCGGGGCGCGGGACGCACCGTGCCGGCCGGGCCGGGGTCGCCGGCCGCGGGGGCGGCGGACGCCTGGGCGGACGGGAGGTCCTGGGCGACCTGGCCCGCGCCCGGGGAACCCTTGAGCACCACCAGTGCACTGGTGCCGGCGGCCAGACCGGTGATCGCGAGGATCGCGCGACGCATGGCGTTGCCTCTCTACAACTCGAACGTGGCGAGGTGGATCTGCCCCCGGGGCACACCGGCGGCGCGCAGCACCCGCACCGACTCCTCCACCAGCCCGGACGGGCCGCAGAGGTAGACGTCGCGGCGGGCCACGTCGGGCACCAGGCGGCGCAGGCCCTCGGGGTTCATCACCTGACGGGGGCCGGCGTCGTCGCGGGAGCCGATGACGTACCAGACGGAGACCTGGCGGGCCTGGGCGAGCCAGTCCAGCTCGTGGTGCAGCAGCACGTCGGCCGGGGTACGGGCGCGGTAGATCAGCGCGGCGCCGGGCGGCAGCTCCTCCAGCATCGCGCGCAGCGGGGCGATGCCGCTGCCGCCGGCGATCAGCAGGGCGCGCTCCCGGGTGCGGTGCGCGGCGGTGAAGGTGCCGGACGGCCCCTCCGCCCAGACCCGGGTTCCCGGGTCGAGGTCGCGCAGGTCGGCGGTGTGCGAACCGACCACCTTGACGGTCAGCCGCAGCCAGCGGCCGTTGGCCGCGGCGGAGAGCGAGAACGGGTGCGACTGCCACCAGCAGCCGCGGGTGAGGAACCGCCAGCGGAAGTACTGCCCGCCGAGCATGTCGATCTGGTTGAGCCGCTCGCCGGTCAGGTAGATCGAGATGGTGTCCGGGGTCTCGGCGACCACGTCGGCCACCCGCAGCCGGTGCCGCAGGTTGAAGCGCAGCGGGGCGATCAGCCGTCCCCAGACCAGTGCGGCGACCACCAGCAGGTAGGCGGCGATCCAGCCGGTGCGCACCGGACCGGGCGGGAAGAGCTGGGCGCCGTTGCTGAACTGGTGGCCGAAGCCCAGCAGCAGGGCCGCGTAGCTGGTCAGGTGCAGGTGGTACCAGAGCTCGTAGGGCAGCAGGGTGCGGATCGCCCGGACGCCGGTGCAGCCGACCAGCACCATGATGCCGGCGGCGGCGAACGCGGAGAGCATGTCCTCGTAGTCGCGCAGCAGCACGCCCACCTCGCCCAGCACCGACTGCTCGTCGGCCTCGGCGTAGGCCACCACCAGCAGGGACATGTGGGTGAGCACCGCGACGAGCAGGGTGACGCCGACGTCCCGGTGCAGCCGGGAGATCCGCTCGCCGCCGAGCACGCGTTCGAGCACGCCCAGGCGGCTCATCATCAGCACCTGCACCAGCAGCAGGTAGCCGGCGACCAGGCCGGTGATCCGCCCGGCGGCGGTGAGCACGTCGGCGGTGCCGGCCAGCGAGTCGGCCGGGGTGTCCAGCCACCAGGGCAGCACGCTGGCCACCAGGCCGAGCCAGAACAGCGCGGACAGCGCGCGCCGGCCGCCGGGCCCGCGCCGGGGCAGCACCGGTGTCGGGGGTACGGGGGCGGCCGAACGGCCGCCGTGCCGGGACGAGGTCCCGGTACGGCGGCCGCCGGCGTACGTGTCCTGGTACGTCACGCGTACAGCTTCATGGGGGTGTACTTCTGCCTCGGGAAGATCTTGTCCACCTCGGCGTTGGTCAGGCCGAACCGGCCCTGCGCCACGCTTCCGTAGACGTTGAACATGTTGTTGTACTCAGGTACGTCGCCACTGTCCAGATCGTTCAACCCGTTCCAGGTGCCGAGCAGCGAGCCGGCGAGCTTGCGGCCGGAGAGCAGGGTGACCACGCCACCGTGGCCGTGGTCGGTGCCGCCGCTGTTGGAGGCGACCCGGCGGCCGAACTCGCTGGACACCATGACGGTGACGTCGGCGGCCCGGTCACCGAGGTCGGTGAAGAACGCGGCCATCGCCGTGGCCAGTTCGTTGAGCCGCCGGTGGAGCTGACCGCCGTCCCGGGTGCCCTGGTTCTCGTGGGTGTCGTAGCCGCCCATGCCGACGGTGGCCACCCGGACGTTCGCCCCGCCCTTGATGAGCTGGGCGAGCTGCTGGAACGCGTACCCGACGCCCTCGTACGTCACGCCGGCCGCCGGCTGGTACGGCTTGGCCGCCAGCCGCTGCGCGGTGGCCAGCGCGCCCATGCCGTCGAGCACCGCCTCCTGCACCGGGTGGTTGATCCCGGTGAACAGGCCCCGGATCGCCTTCTCGGTGGCCGCCCGGTACTTCTCGTCGCCGTTGAGCCGCAGCGAACCGACGTTGTTGAGCGACAGCGCGCCGTTGTTGCCCACCAGCGACCGGGGCAGCGTGCTGCCGATGCCGACGCTGCGGAACGCGGTGCCCTTGCCCAGGTTGTCGACCAGACCGTCCAGCCAGCCCCGGCCGCCGGTCTCGTTGGGCAGGCCACCGAGGTTGCAGGCGTCCGCGGCCTGGAAGTGGCTGCGCGACAGCCGCTCGTCGGAGACCGCCGGGATGAAGCCGAGCTGGCCGGCCTTGAGCCACTGCTCGAGCGGCTTGAAGGCGCTGGTCAGCTTGAAGCCCCGGCCCACGGGCAGCGAGTCGTTGCCGAGCAGCAGGTCGGGCCGGGCCTTGGCCAGCACCGGGTCGTTGTCCGGAGCGACCAGGCTGAGCCCGTCCAGCCCGCCGTAGAGGAAGACGTGGATCAGGGTGCCGGTCTTCGTCGCGGCGAAGGACGCCGAGGTGGTGACGAACTGCGCGGTGGCCAGCGCGGTGGCGGTGGCGGCGGCACCGGCGACGAAGGTACGCCGGGTCACCCCCCGCCCGTCCTGCTGGGCCTCCTCCAGGTCCTCCAGCCGGCGGTAGCGGTCGGCCTCGGCGGCGTTCTCGGCGGCGACGATGTCGGCCTCGGCGCGCAGCAGCGCCTCGGCCGGGTCGTCGGCCAGCCGCCGCACGTCGGGGCATTCGGGGTGCAGGGGGAACGAGTGCACAGTCTTCTCCATCGGGTGCCTCACCGGAGGTGGTGCTGGGGGGAAGCGAGGATCGCCCGCGCGACGGCGGTGACGGCCCCGTTGAACGTCGCGTCGACCTTGGCGCCGGCCGGCACACCGGCGACACCGAGGATCAGCGCCTTCTCCTTGGCGCTCAGCTTCTGGTGCACCAGCCGCTGGGCGAGCGCGTCCACGTACGCCCCGGCGGTCGCCGGCGGCTTCGCCACCAGCTTGTCGGCGCTGGTGTAGGTGAACTCGGTGCGGTAGCCGTTGAGCAGGTCGGCGGCCTCGTTCCAGCCGTTGACCATGGTGCCGGCCGAGGTCCAGGCGACGTAGACGTCCGGGTAGCCGTCCGGCGTGGGCTGACCCATCGGGTACTGGCCGAGCTCGCGCAGCTTGTCGTGGATCTGGCGCAGCCCCCGGGCGAACGCCGGGCGTCCACCGTCGGCTTTGAAGCCCCGCGACGCCTCCGGCCGGACGTTGAGGGTCCGGTAGGTGGCGATCAGGTACTCCATCGGCCGGCGCACCTTCTGCCCCACCGCCGCCCAGAACTCCGAGGAGCTGAAGAGCGTCATCAGCAGCGGCTTCACCATGCCCTTGTTGACCGTGTACGTCTTGGCCAGCCGGTCCACCAGGGACTTCGGCGGGGTGTCCGAGACGAACCGGGTGGCGAGGCTGCGCGCCACGTACTGGGCGGTCGACGGGTGCAGGGCGATGTAGCGGATGTAGGAGTCGATGACCGCGTCGGCCTTCTTCGGGTCCGCCGAGGCGTTCGCGTGGCTGAACCCGAGGATCTTGACCTTGCCGAGGTAGTGCTGGTCGGCGCGGAAGACGTACTTGCCGTCCTGGACGCCCCGGCCGGTCTGCAGCATGGCCGCCTGCCGGACGTCCTTCTCGGTGTAGCCGCCGTCGACGCCGACCGAGTACAGCTCCAGGTTCTCCCGGGCCAGGTTCTCGTTGATGGCGTCCTTGCGGGAGTCGTTCTGGCTCAGGTAGAGCAGCAGGGCGGGGTGCTTGTTCGCGGCGACCAGCATGTCCGGGTAGCTGCCCAGCGCGTGGGCCCGCACGACGTCCCGGTCGAAGGAATTGCGGTAGACCTCACCGCCGTCGAAGTCGGCGGCGACGTGCAGGAAGTCGTTCCAGAAGTCGACCATCACCTCGAAGAGCTGCCGCTCGGACCAGATCTGACGGGCGATGGTGGCGTCCACCATCTCCCGCTCCGGCTGCACGCCCTTCTCGTTGAGCTGGTCGCGCTGCTCGCGCAGCTGCACCGGGCTCAGCTTGAGGCTGGGCAGCTCGGCGAGCTTCAGCTCGGCCGGGCTCGGCGCGATCTTCTCCGGGTCGAGCTGCCAGCGGACCCAGCCGTCGATGCCCATCCGGCGGATGTCGGCGAGCGTCTTGGGCGAGGCGCCGAAGGTGGCCCGGCTGGCCAGGTGCCGTACCGGGTCCTTGGCCAGCACCGTCTTCACGGTCACCGGGGTCTCCGCCGCGGCGGCCGCCGGACCGGAGAACGTCCGCCCTCCGCTGGGGGCGTTCTTCTTCAGCGCGGCCCCGGCCCGGGAGCCCATGTAGCTCTCGTTCTGCTCGGTGTAGGTGCGCACCGTGCTCGCCTGCTGCCCACTGGGGCGGGCGGCGGTGCCGTCGGTGACGGTGGTGCCGGTCGCGTCGCCGGCCACCGCGTCGTCGCCGCCGAAGAACCCACGCACCGTCGAGCTCATCCCGAGGGCGGCGCCGCCGGCGACCACGGCGGCGGTGCCGCCGATCGCGAGGGCGCGCCGCCGGCCGACCCGGCCGCCGGGCTCGCCGTCATCGTCCAGTCGGGGCAGTCCGGTGCCGGCCGGCTGGTGGAACGACTGCCGGCCCAGGCCCTCCGGGCCGACCCACTGCGGGCCGCGGGGGGCCGGCGGGGCGGGGTACCCGCCGTACGGCTGGCCGGAGCCCGCCGGGCCCTGGTACTGCGTGGGGTACGACGCAGAGGGGTGGACGTCGCGGTAACCGTCCGGGGTGGGGTGTTGTCCAGGGGTCCAGCCGCGGTCTTCCCACGGTCCGCGCGGTGGCACATTCTGGTCGGCCATGCACCAATCCCGATTTCTTCAAGGCGCCGACACGCTGCCACCAGAGCGGGGCGTTGGGTGCGGCGACTGTTTGTCTGAGGGGGTTGCCCCGGGAAGGTAGCCAAGGGGTGGGGTGCCTTCAAGGCGCTGATCAGCGGCTCAGGACGGCACTTAAGGCACCGCTCAGCACCGCCGTGACCGGCCCGGTTTGCGCCCTGCCGGGCGGCGGCGTCCCGAGCAGGGCCGACACGTCCCCGCAGGGCCCGGACGTAACGTTTGCGGCCCACGCGACGCTCTCGGCCCCGTTCACGGGCACAGCCAAACTTAAGGAAGGGATAAGCCGCTGCTGAGCCGTTCCTGACCCGTGTTCCGGACCACCCGAACGCGCAAAGTGGCAGCAGCTCACGGGCGTGACCGGCCGCCGCAGCGGGTAAGCCGCCGGACCGCTGAAGCCGTGAGGGGAAGGCATCGCCATGCTCAGCAAAGAGGATCAGCGCAGATTCGAACAGATCACCCGGCACCTCCGGGAGAGCGACCCGAAGTTCTTCGCGAGACTCGACCATCGGGCGCGGGCCCGGCGCGGGCGCTGGCTGATGATCCTGACGATCGTGCTCTGGGCGTCGCTGCCGGCGATGACCGTGCTGGCCGGACGGATGGCCGGCGCGATCTGCGCCGTGGTGCTGGCGGCCAACGCCGCGCTCATGTGGCGGTTCCGCCGTCGCTGGCTTTGACCCGCCGGCGGTAGGCGGCCGGACGTCAGGACGCGTCACCCGGTTCGAGATCGTGGACAGTCGACGCCCACTCGGACGACGACCGTCCACGATCCGCCGCGGGCGGCGGGGTCAGGACCGGCCGAAAGTCCGGTACGCCCGGCGCAGCCGCTCGAGCAGGCCCGGGCCGCCGATGGCGGCCGCGGGCGCGCCGAGCTGCCGCAGCAGCAGCTCCGGCCCGGTCGCGAGGGTCGGCGGCCGGTCCGGCAGTGGTACCGGCGGCAGCCAGAACCGGTCCACCGCCTCACCGAGTGGCATCACCGGCAGTCCGGCCAGCACCCGTGCCGCCCCGGCCGCCACGCCCGGTTCCCCGGCGGGGGCCGGATCGTCCTCGGGTGTCCCCGGCGCGACGGTGTCCGGATCGGATACCTCGGGCGTACCGGTCCGACCGGCCGGGCCGGTGCCGCGCAGGGCACGCAGCCGGTCGAGCAGCTCGGCCCGGCTGCGGCCGCGCCAGTGCAGCAGCTGGAACGGGTCCGCGTCGAACGCCTCGGCCAGCAGGTAGAAGGTCGCCGCGAGGTGTTTGCAGGGCACCGCGAAGTCGGGGCAGTTGCACCGCTGGGTCAGCTCCGTCACCCCGCTCGGGAAGAGCGGGGCGCCGGCGGCGGCGAACACCTCCTCCAGCTCCGCCGGGAGGTCCCCGGCGAGCAGCCGGGCGCTGAAGAACGCCTGCGCGGCGAGGTCCCGCTCGATCCGGTCCCAGAGCGCCGGCGGGAAGACCGCCAGCTCGATACCGACCCGGTACGGCTCGGCCCGGGAGCCCTGCACGACGGCCTCGACCCGGCCGGGCATCACGTCGAGCCGCACCACCTGGCCCCGGCGCGCGTACGACCGGCCGCGGGTGAGCCGGGTGCCGAGGGCGAACGACTCCAGCACCTCCAGGAAGCGCCGCGACCACCAGGAGACGCCGATCGCGCCCCGGGTGCTGCGCGCCTTCAGCCCGCCGTCGACCCGTCGGGGCCGCCCGAAGTCGGCGAACCGGCCGGCCGGGCCCGCGCCCTCGCCGGGTGCCGGGTCGCCGGGTGGTGGGGTGCGGTCGGGGCCGGTCACTCGACCACCGCCCCGGCCTCCAGCGCGAACAGCTCGCGCAGCTGGGCGGTGGAGAGCTCGGTGACCCACTGCTCCCCGCTGCCCACCACCGAGGCGGCCAGGCTGCGCTTGTCGGCGATCATCGCGGCGACCTTCTCCTCCACCGTGCCGACACAGACGAACTTGCGTACCTGGACCCGCCGGCGCTGGCCGATCCGGAACGCCCGGTCGGTCGCCTGGTCCTCCACCGCCGGGTTCCACCACCGGTCGACGTGCACGACGTGGTTGGCGGCGGTGAGGGTCAGCCCGGTGCCGCCGGCCTTGAGCGACAGCACGAAGATCGCCGGTCCGTCCGGGGACTGGAACCGGGTGACCATGGCGTCCCGGTCCGCCTTGCCGACCCCGCCGTGCAGGAAGAGCACCTCGCGGCCGAAGCGGGCCGAGAGGTGCCCGCGCAGCATCCCGCCGAACTCCGCGTACTGGGTGAAGAGCAGGGCCTTCTCCCCCGCCGCGAGCACCTCGTCGAGGATCTCCTCCAGCCGTTCCAGCTTGCCGGAGCGCCCGGGCAGGGCCGAGCCGTCGCGCAGCAGCTGTGCCGGGTGGTTGCAGACCTGCTTGAGCCGGGTCATGGTGGCCAGCACCAGGCCGCGCCGCTCCATGCCGTCGCTGGACTCGATCTTCGCCAGCATGTCGTCCACGATGGCCCGGTAGAGCGACGCCTGCTCGGCGGTGAGGTTGCAGAGCACCTCCATCTCCAGCTTCTCGGGCAGGTCGGAGATGATCGAGGAGTCGGTCTTGAGCCGGCGCAGCACGAACGGGCCGGTCATCCGGCGCAACCGGGCGGCAACCTCGGCGTCCCCGTGCCGCTCGATCGGCACCGCGTACGCGGTCCGGAAGCTGGCGGCCGGGCCGAGCAGCCCCGGGTTGGCGAACTGCATGATGGACCAGAGGTCGGCCAGCCGGTTCTCCACCGGCGTACCGGTGACCGCGACCCGGTGCCGCGCGGGCAGCGACCGCACCGCCTCGGCCTGCCGGGTCGAGGCGTTCTTGATCGCCTGCGCCTCGTCCACCACCACCCGGTGCCAGCCGATCGAGGCGAGCGCGACCGCGTCCCGGGCCGCCACCGAGTAGGTGGTCACCACCAGGTCGGCCGCGTGCGCCGCCGCGGTGAACTCCTCGCCCCGGGCCCGCTCCGCGCCGTGATGCACGTGCACGCGCAGCCCCGGGGTGAACTTCGCCGCCTCCCGCTGCCAGTTGCCGACCAGCGACATCGGGCAGACCAGCAGGGTCGGCCCGGCCGCCGGCGGGTCCCCGGCGAGCAGGGCCAGCAGCTGCACCGTCTTGCCCAGCCCCATGTCATCGGCGAGCACGCCGCCGAGCCCGAGTGACTGGAGGAAGGCCAGCCAGGCCAGCCCCCGCCGCTGGTACGGCCGCAGGGTGCCCTTGAATCCCGGCGGCGGGTCGAGCGGGGTGAGCCGCCGTTCGGCCTCCCCGGCGAGCAGGTCGCCCAGCGGCCCGTCGGCGGTCACCTCCAGCACCGGCAGCGCCTCGGGCCGGTCGGCGCCGGCCAGGCCGAGCCGGAGCAGGTCGGCGACGGTCAGCTCGCCGGAGGAGCGCAGCAGCCGCAGCCCGGCGGCGAGCCGCTTCGGGTCCAGCTCCACCCATCGGCCGCGCAGCCGCACCAGCGGCGTCTTCAACGCGGCCAGCGCGGTCAGCTCGTCGGCGTCGAGCGTCTCGTCGCCGAGCGCCACCTCCCACCGGTAGTCGACCAGAGCGTCCAGGCCGAGCCCGCCGGAGGCGCCGGCGACGGTGCCCGGGGCGGTACGGCTGCGCGCCTGCAACCGGGCGCCGAGTCGCGCCGACGGGCGCTGCCACCAGGAGGGCAGCAGCACCCCGAAGCCGGCGGCGTGCAGCACCGGGGCGCCGTCGCGCAGGAACCGGTGCGCGCCCTCGACGTTCAGCTCCAACTCCTCCGGGGCCGGGGTCCGCAGCGCGGCGTCCAGCTCCGGCCAGAGCCGGCCGGCCCGGCCCAGCTCGGCCAGGAGCGTCTCCTGCGGGTCGTCGCGCCGGCCGGCGAGCGCGGGCACGGTCTCCGGCGCACGCCAGACCTGGCCGGCGTCGACGTGCAGGCTCGGCTCGTCGGCGGCCTGCAGGCCGAACTCGACCCGCCAGCGACCGGCGGGCCGGACCACGGTGGCCGGGTCGGCGGGAACCACCACCAGCGGGTCGACGATGTCCTCGGGCGGCGGCTCGACCAGCCGGAAGCTGGCCCGTACCGCGCCACCGGCGGCGTCGCGCTGCCAGTCGTCCAGCTCGGCGCGGAGGGTGGCCAGCGCGTCGGGGTCGGCGCTGAACTTCCGGTCCGCCCCGGAGAGCGCGGTCAGCCAGTCGGCGACGACGCCGTCGCGGCGGCCGCCCCGGGCCAGGTCGACCTCGGCCAGCGCGGCCCGGGCGGCGGCGTCGGTGAGCGCGTCCAGCGCGTCGGCCACCAGCCCGCCCGCCCCGGGATCCGCCGAGCCGGGGCTGCCGGGTGCACCGGCCCGGCCGGGTCCACGCCCGCCGGTGGGCACCGGTCCGGCGGCGGACGCCGGGCGGGCGCCCGGACCCGGCTCGAGGTCGAGGACGGACAGCGGCCCGGCGGCGGACCGGGCGGCCGGGGGCAGGGCCAGCGCCAGCGACCGGGCCCACCCGGCGTCGGTGCCGGTGAGCAGCGGCCGCCAGAGCGCCCGGGCCACCGCCACCGCCCCGCCGTCGGGCGGAGCCGAGTCGGCCAGAGCGGGCAGGACCCGGCCCCGGGACACCAGGTCGACCGCGAACTCGGCCAGCTCGGCGAGGTGGCGCAGGGTGGCCCCCGGTACGGCGGCCGGCCCGTCGAGGGCGCGCAGCAGGGTCAGCGCCGCGTCCGGGCCGTACGTCAGGACGGGCACCCGCCAGCCGGCCAGGGTGACCGGGCCGCGGACCGGTTCGGCGACGGTGGTCCGCACCAGCTCGGGCGAGTCCAGCGGGGAGCCGCCCCGGGTGGGCAGGGTGAGCGGCAGGGAACCGGCCTGGGCCGGGACGTCGCCCAGCGCGGCGGCGAGCGTGGCGTGGTCGGCGGCGAACGGGTGGGCGCGCTCGCGCGGGGCCCTTCCGGGCCGGCGGGGCGCCCGGGCGGGCGCGGTGCTGTCCTCCGCCCAGACGGCGAGACCGGCACCGACCAGCCACAACGCGTGGATGACCAGCACAGCTCCCCCCTCGTCGACGCCCGGCCCAGGATAGGCCGCGCCCACCGGCTACCGTCGGCGCCATGTTCGACCTGCTCGTGATCGGCGGCCTTGGGGTGGATGTGCGGGTCCGTGTGCCCGCGATCCCGCCTCCCGCCGCCGACTCGCTCATCGTCCCGGCGATCGAGTCGCGGATCGGCAACACCGGCGCGGGGGTGGCCCTCGCCGCGCACGCGCTGGGGCTGCGGGTCGCCCTGGTGGACGTGCTCGGCACCGATCCCGCCGGTCAGGTGGTGCGCGCCGCGCTGGCCCGGACCTCGGTGCACACGGTGCTGGTCGACAACCCGGGCGGCACCCGGCAGTCGGTGAACCTGCTCGACCCGGCCGGGCGGCGGATGTCCCTGCACGACCCGTCCCCGTGGACCGGCGCGGCGGCCCCGTTCACCGACGACGAGCTGGCCGGGCTGATCCGGGACGCCGCCCACGTGCACGTCTCGATCATGGACTGGGTCCGGGACCGGCTGCCGGTGCTGCGCGCGGCACTGCCCGACGGGGTGCCGCTCTCCACCGACCTGCACGACTGGGACGGGCAGCAGCCCTACCACCGTCCGTTCGCCGAGGCCGCCGACCTGGTCCTGGTCAGCGGGGTACGGCTGGGTGACCAGGCCCCGACCCTGGCGGCCGGGCTGGCGCCCCGCACGGTGGTGGTGACCCGGGGCGCGGACGGCGCCGACCTGCACCCCGGCGGCGGCGCGCCGGTGCGGGTGCCCGCCACCGTGCCGGCCGCGCCGGTGGTGGACACCAACGGCGCCGGGGACGCCTTCGCCGCCGGGTTGGTCGCCGGTCGGCTGCGCGGCGCGGCCCTGCCCGAGGCGGCGGCGTACGCGGCGGCGGTGGCCGCCGCGGCCTGCACCCACGACGGCATGGAGTACCCGCCGGGACTGCTGCCGCGCGCCTGAGTCAGAGCACCCCGGTCTCGCCGTCGGTGAGTTCGCGCAGGATGTCGGCGTGCCCGGCGTGCCGGGCGGTCTCCTCGATCAGGTGCACCAGGATCCAGCGCAGCGACACCTCGCCGAGCTGGGGGTGCGGCACGACGTGGTCCAGCGGGAACCGGGCGGCCACCTCCCGGGACCGCGCGCAGGCCCGCTCGTACGCCTCGACGAGGTCGTCCAGGGTCTCCCCCTCGGCCACGGCGAAGCTGGCCGCGGCGTCCTCCTCGGTGGTCGGGAAGACCTCGCCCGGGGCGGGGTCGAGCAGGACGGGGAACCAGCTCCGCTCGATCAGGGCCAGGTGTTTCAGCAACCCGGCGAGGGTGGTCGCGGACGGCACCAGCCGGCGGCGGGCGTCGCCGTCGGCCAGGCCGCGCACCTTGCGCAGCACGATGCCCCGGTGGAAGTCGAGGAACGCCTCCAGCACGACGCGTTCGTCGCCGGTGCGGGCCAGGACCGGCGCGAGCGTGGGATCGATCTCGATGTCCGCCATACCCTGCACCGTAGTCCCGGTCCGGCAATCCCTGCGGGCCGGCGATCTCCGGGGCAGGATGGGCCCATGGCATCAACGGTGCGGATTCCCCTGGCAGACGGCCCGGCGGACGGCGAGACGGTCGACGTGGAACTGGACACCAACAACCGTCCGCCGCTGACCCATCACCACCTCGGTCCGGAGGGGCTGATCGACGCGCAGATCTACGAGCTGGAGTCCGTCGAAGGCGAGTACTGCTACCGCTGGCGCGGCCCGGCGATCTGAGCCGGCCGGGCGGTCAGGCGTCCATCCGGGCCAGCGCCCGGGACCGCAGGCTGTCCAGCACCGCCCGGGTGACCTGCGAGGTGCCCCGGGCCTGGTCGCAGACCTCGGCGACCCGGCGGGCGGTGGCCTCCGCCCGGGAGTCGCGTTCGTCCCAGAGCCGGTCGACCTCCGCGAGCAGCGGACCCTCCACCTCCCGTTCCACGCCGCGCAGCGCCGGCACTCCGAGCCGTTGAGCCAGGTCGAAGACCTTTCCCGCGTACGGCAGGGGAAGGAACGGCGTGCCCACCATCGCGGCGAAGATCAGGAAGTGTAGTCGCATGCCGACCGCCAGGTCGAAGTGCTTCATCAGGCCGAGCACCTGCCGGGGCGAGTAGTCGCCGTGCAGGATCCGGCCCCGGTCGGCGGCGACCATGTGGGACAGCACGCCGTGCGAGTGCCGGATGTCGTCGCGTTCCATCGGGACGAAGAGCACGTACGCGTCGATGCGGTGCACCAGGAAGTCGCCGATCTGGGCGAGCAGCCGGTGGTACCCGTCGACGTCGAGCCGCTCGGCGGCCCGGCCCGGCTCGCGGACGCTGAGGCCGATCAGGCGCTTGCCGGCGGGCACGCCCTCCTCGCGCAGCAGCCGGGCGGGGAAGTCCTCGGGCTCCAGCAGGAACGCCGGGTCGGCGGTGACGGTGATCGGGTTGAGCAGCCCCGCCTCCTCCAGCAGCATCCGGGACTCCTGGTCCCGCACCGTGACCTCGATGGCGCTGGCCAGGGTCTCCCGGACCATGCCGGTGTCGACGCCGTCGCTGAGCGGCCCGACCCCCACCGCGTACGTCAGCAGCGGCAGGCCCCGCTCCTGGGCGACCCGGACGACGCGCAGGTAGCGGCGGGCCTCCCGGTCGTACAGGATGCCGCCGCCGCCGAGGATGAGCAGGTCGAGCTGGGCGAGCACCTCCGCGGAGTCGACCCGGCTGACCCCCTCCCAGGGCACCGCCTCCACGTCGGGGTGGGCGAGCGCGGTGTGCGCCGGGTTGCGGGAGAAGACGATGATCCGGGCGTGGGGTTCCTGCTCGCGCAGGTCGGCCAGGAGACCGGTGAGGATCGCCTCGTCGCCGAGGTTGCGTCCGCCGTACGAGCCGAGCACACCGATGGTCAGGCCGGCGCCGTCTCTCATGCGTCACTCCTCCCGGGGGTACGTCCCGCAGGCGGTTTCCCGTTGCGGCCGGTGGCATACCTCGGGTCGGGTCGGGCCGGGCCGGGCGGCGGGCCGGGCTCAGGCGCGGGCGACCAGCCGGGACACCAGGGCGGAGACCACCTCGTCCGGGTCGAATCCGGCGCCGATCGAGGTGGTGAGCAGGTCGAGCAGGAGGCCGTCCAGCGCGTAGTGCAGCAGGGCCACCTCGAACGCCCCGCCGGGCAGCCCGGCGGCGACGTGGAACGCGACGTCGTCGCGGTAGCCACGGCGCAGCGTGTCGCCGAGGATCCGGGCCAGCTCCGGCCGGCGCACCGCCTCCAGCCGCAGCTCGATCAGCGCCCGGGTCAGCTCCGGCTGGGCGGTGGTGCGCTCGACGATGTAGCGGACGTAGTCGGTGAACAGCTCCAGCGAGGGCTCCCGGGCGCCGAGTTCGGCGAGGGTGCCCTCGTCCGGCGCGAACCGTTCCATGATCCGTTCGCCGAGCGCGCCGAGCATGGCGTCGCGGGAGCGGAAGTAGTTGGAGGCCGTGCCGACCGGGACGCCGGCCTCGGCGTCGACGGCGCGGTGGGTCAGGCCTCGCGCCCCGGTCGCCGCCAGCACCCGCAACCCCGCGTCGGCCAGCGCCGCCCGCCGTTCCACGTTTCTCGCCACGAATTAACCCTAGCGGAACCACGACAGGTGTTGTAGTTTTTCAACCACGACAGCCGTAGTGATTGAGGAGTCAGTTTGCGCAAGCTCGTGTACTACGTCGCCGGCACCGTCGACGGCTTCATCGCCGCCCCCGACGGGACGTACGACTTCCTCCCGCTCGAACCCGACGTGCAGGAGCACCTGGTGGCGACCTGGCCCCAGACGTTCCCCACCTTCACCCACGAGCGGTTCGGCATCGACCGGCCGCAGGGCCGCTTCGACGCGGTGGTGATGGGGCGCGCCACCTACGACCCGGGCCTCGCCATCGGCGTCACCAGCCCGTACGCCCACCTGACCCAGTACGTCTTCTCCCGGTCGCTGCCCCCGGCGGACTACCCCGACGTGCAGCTCGTCGACGCCGACCCGGTCGAGTTCGTCCGCGAGCTGAAGCGCCGCGACGGCGGCGACATCTGGCTCGCCGGCGGCGGACAGCTCGCGGGCCAGTTGCTGCCCGAGGTGGACGAACTGGTGGTCAAGCTCCACCCGGTCCTGGTCGGCCGGGGCGTGCCGATCGTCGACCGGGAGTTCGACCCGCGCCGGTTCCGGCTGGTGGAGACCCGGCCCTTCGCCAGCGGGCTCGTCATGCTGCGTTACCTCGCCGGGTAACCCGGTTGCCCGCCGGCCCGTCCCGCACCAACCTGGACGGATGGACGAGCTGGTCAGGACCCGGATCGGCTGGGCGGACCTGCCCGGTCAGGTCCGGTCCGGCGTGCAGCGCGTCCTCGGCGACCGGGTGGTCGAGGCGGTGTCCCAGCCGGGCGGCTTCTCCCCCGGCACCGCCGACCGGGTCCGCACCGCCGACGGCCGACGCGCCTTCGTCAAGGCGGTCAGCCGGGCGCGGAACGCGCACAGCGTCGCGCTGCACCGCGCCGAGGCGGCCGTCGCCGCCGCGCTGCCGGCGTCCGCCCCGGCGCCCCGACTGCTCGGGCGCTACGACGACGGCGAGTGGGTGGCGCTGGTCTTCACCGACGTCCAGGGCCGGCACCCGGTCACCCCCTGGCGGACCGACGAGCTGATGACCGTGCTCGACACGCTGGCGGCGATGGCCGCGGCGCTCACCCCCGATCCGGTCCGGCACACGCCGGCCGCCGCCGCGCGGCTGGCGTACGACTTCGGTGCCTGGGACCGGATCGCCGCCGACCCGCCCGCCGACCTCGACCCGTGGGCCCGCGCGCACCTGGACGACCTGCGCGCCGCGGCCGCGTACGGCCTGGCCGCCCTCGACGGCGACACGCTGTGCCACATCGACCTGCGCGCCGACAACCTGCTCGTCGACCCGGCCGGCATCGTCAGCGTGGTCGACTGGCCGCACGCCTGCCGGGGTCCGGCCTGGCTGGACACCGCGCTGCTGCTGGTCGACGTCGCGCTGCACGGCGGGCACGACGTCGAGGCGCTGCTGCGCCGGCTCCCGCTCACCGCCGACGTCGACCCGGCCGCGCTGACCGGCGTGTACGCCGGGCTGGCCGGCTTCTTCACCGACGGCGCCCGGCAGCCGCCCCCGCCGGGCATCCCCACCGTCCGGGCGTTCCAGCGGGCCCAGGCGGACGCCCTGCTGCCCTGGGTACGCCGCCGGTTGCACCGAAGCCCGCCCGGATCGGCGACCCGCCGCGCCGCACCGGCACCGTGACACCATGACGTGGTGAGCGACATGGACATCCCGGCGGTGGGCGCGCCGGCCCGGCGGGCGCTGATCGGCGCGGGCTGGACCCGGCTGGACCAGCTGACCGCCGTCACCGAGCGGGAGCTGCGGGCCCTGCACGGCATGGGGCCGAAGGCGATCGGCATCCTGCGGGCGGCGCTGCGGGATCGCGGCCTGAGCCTCGCCGGGGAGGAGCCCGACGCCTGACCACCCGAACGAGGCGTCCGATCGCCGCCAGACCTCCGGGCCGTCCACGCCGATGCTGAGCTGCATGACGACGACACTTCTTGACGGCAAGGTGGCCCTGGTGACCGGCGGTGGGCGGGGCATCGGGGCGGCGACGGCGCTGCGCCTCGCCGCCGACGGCGCCGACGTGGCGGTGACCTGGCAGCGCGACGCCGACCGGGCGGCGACGGTGGTGAAGCAGATCGAGGCGCTCGGCCGGCGGGCGACCGCCGTGCGAGCGGACAGCGCCGACCCGGCCGCGCTGCGGCAGGCGGTGGACCGGACGGCGGACGAGCTGGGCCGGCTGGACATCCTGGTGAACAACGCCGGGGCTTTCCTGATCGGCGCGATCGACGAGTTCACCGCCGACGACCTGGAGCGCACCATCGCGGTCAACGTCCGGGCGCCGTTCGTCGCCGCCCAGGCGGCCGTGCGGCACATGACCGCCGGCGGCCGGATCATCTCGATCGGCAGCAACGTCGGCGAGCGGGCGGTCTTCCCCGGCCTGGCCGCGTACGCGATGAGCAAGACCGCGCTCACCGGCTTGACCAGGGGCCTCGCCCGCGAGCTGGGACCACGGGGTATCACGGTGAACCTGGTCGTCCCCGGGCCGACCGACACCGACGCCAACCCGGCCGACGGACCGAACGCCGACACCATCCGGGGATTCACCGCCCTGGGCCGGTACGCCGCGCCGGACGAGATCGCCGCCACGGTGGCCCACCTGGCCGGCGACGACGCCGGCTACGTGACGGGAGCGGTGATCGCCGTGGACGGCGGCTTCACCAGCTGAGCACGACGGGGCGGATGGCGGCGCCCGGGGCCGATCCGGTGCCGCGGCATCCACCACCCGCGCCGAAAGCGGACGGGCCCACGAGCGTGATACCTCAGAGGCATCTTGATACCTCTGAGGTATCACCCGCTCGACCGTCGGGTCACTGCGGTGGGCGGACCTCGTGGGTGAGGAACGGCAGGACGGCGGCGGGCAGGGCCGCCGAGGCGACGATGTCGTAGTGGGTGAGGCCGGGCAGCACCGCCAGCCGGGCCGCCGGCCGGTCGGTGCCGTCCCAGCCGGCGTCGCGGTGGCCCCCGCCGAGCAGCCCGAAGAACTCGGCCATGTGGGTGACCGGGATCGAGTCGGCGTCGGCGTAGACCAGCAGCGTCGGCACGGTGAGCGCAGCGACCTCGGCCGACCAGTCGTACTCGCGGCGCAGCAGGTCGCCGGTCCTGGCCCAGAGGTCCGGCCAGTCGCCGGGGCGGGGGGCGATCCGCACGTAGCGCTCGTGCGCGGGCGTGCCGCGCATCTGCTCGCCGGCCCGCTCGTCCTGGGCGGCCATCGCGGCCAGCACCTCGGGATACCAGCCCTGCCGCCGGCACGGGGTGGAGACCAGCACCAGCCGCCGGACGACCCCGGGATGCTGGATCGCGGTACGCAGCGCCACCGCGCCGCCGAGGGAGTAGCCGAGCAGGTCCGCCTCGGGCAGGCCGAGGTGCCGCAGCAGCGCGGCGATGTCCTCGGCCATCGTCTCGTACCGCAGTGGACGGTCCACGTCGGCGGTGCGCCCGTGGCCCTGGAGGTCCACGCCGATCACCCGCCGCCGCCGCGCCAGGGCGGGCAGGATCGGGGCGAACATCTCCACCGCGCCGTACCCGCCGTGCAGCAGCACCAGCGGGAGGCCGTCGCCGTGGACCTCGTACCAGAGGCGCAGGCCGTTGACGTCCGCGTAGCTCACCTGGTGCTTCCCGGTGCGTCGATGCCCACGCCTCACCCGTACCACGTGGCAACGGGCAGGCCGGCGCGTACGCGCAGGTGTGCGCAGGCGATTCGCCGATCGGAGCGCAGGATCAGGGCCGGTACCGCCCAGCGGCGTCGATGATCGCGCTGACCACGGCCGCGGCCGCATCGGGCCGGCCGTGCCGGCGGGCGGCGTCGGCCAGTTGCCGGCGTCGTTGCGGGTGGTCGAGCAGCACCATGATCTCCTCGTGGAGGCGGTCGGCGGAGGCGTCGGGGCCGGCGAGCATGCGGCAGGCACCGGCGTCGGCGAGGTGCCGTGCGGTCCGCCGCTGTTCGTCGCCGCCGGTGGGGATGAGCGGGATGAAGATGCAGGCCTTGCCCAGGGCGGTGAGTTCGGCGACGGTGCCGGCGCCGCTGCGGGCGACGACGATGTCCGCGGCGGTCAGGACGTCGGGCAGCTCGCCGTGGACGTAGTCGACGACCCGGTACCTGCTGCGCAGGTGCTCCGGCACGGCGGCCGCGACCTGCCGCATCCGGTCGAGGGAGTAGTCGCCGCACTGGTGCAGCACCTGACAGCTCGGCAGGAGTCCGGAGAGGATGGCGGCGATCAGCTCGTTGACCTGGACGGCGCCCTGGGCGCCGCCGGTGACGTACACCAGCGGCAGGCGCGGATCCAGGTGGTACGCGGCGAGCGCCCGGTCGCGGTCGCCCGTGAGGATCTCGGGCCGGATCGGGTTGCCGGTGACCACTGCGCGGGTTCTCGCTCGGGCGGGCAGGTGGTCGATGGAGGACTCGTGACTCAGCAGGACCCGATCGGCGAGGCGGGCGAGGATCCGGTTCGCCAGCCCGAGCGTGAGGATCTGCTCGTGCATGACCAGCGGGCGGCCGGCCAGCCAGGCGGCGACGCCGATCGGGACGGAGACGTATCCGCCGGTGGAGAAGACCACCTCGGGCCGGGTGCGCACCACGATCATGACGGCCTGGAGGACGCCGAGCGGCACCCGGAAGGCGTCGGCGACGTTGCGGCCCCACTCGTGCCGGTTCGGCGAGCGGCGCAGCTTGCCGGTGGTGATCGCCGTGAAGGCAACGCCCTCCTGCCGGGCGATGCCGGCCTCCAGCCCGTGGGCGACGCCCACCCAGCGGATGTCCGGTGCGGTGCCGGCCGCCGCCAGCCGGTCGCGGAGCGTACGGATCGTGGTCAGCGCCGGGTAGGTGTGCCCGCCCGTTCCCCCGCCCGTGACGATCATGCGGAGACCACGGAGGTGTTCCGCGGTGTAGACGGCCATCAGCGGGGACTCGGGCAGACGGAGGCGGTGTCGTGCCGGTGCAGTGCGCCCTGGATGAGGATGTCGAGCAGGGCGGAGTAGCCGACGCCGGCCCGCTGCCAGATCTGCGGGTACTGGGAGGCGGCGGTGAATCCGGGGAAGGTGTTGACCTCGTTGATCACCGGCTCCGTGCGGTCTCCGGCCCACCCGGTGCCGTGGTCGGCGTCCGGATCCGGGAGGAAGAAGTCGACGCGGAGCAGCCCACGACAGCCGAGCGCGTGGAACGCCCGCACCGCTCGGTCCTGCAGCAGCCGGGTGGTACCGGGGTCGAGCCGGGCCGGAATGTGGAAGACGGCACCGCCGTCGTACTTGGCGTCGTAGTCGAAGAAGGCGGCGTTCGCCACCCGGATCTCCAGCGGCGGCCCGGCCTCGACGCGACCGTCGGGGTGCTGGAGGACGCCGACGTCGATCTCGCGCCCACGCACGGCGCGTTCGACGAGAACCTTCGCGTCGCTCTCGCGCGCGAGCCGCAGGGCGGCGGGCAGCTGCGCCCATCGTTCGACCTTGGAGACTCCCAGGCTGGAGCCGGCCCGGGCCGGTTTGACGAAGACGGGCAGGCCCAGCCGCTCCTGGTCCCGCGACGACAGCTCCTCGCCGGGCCGCAGCGTCACCCCGTCGGCCACGCGCAGCCCGTCGGCGGCGAGGAGCCTCTTCGTGACCGGCTTGTCCATGCCCGCGGCGCTGGCGAAGACACCGTTTCCGACGAACGCGACGCCGAGCCACTCCAGCATCGACTGGACGGTGCCGTCCTCACCGTACGGGCCGTGCAGCGCCGGGAACACCACGTCCTGGCCGCCGAGGGTCCCCAGCGCCTGCGCGAAGGTGGCCCGGTCGCCGTTCACCCGCCACCGGCCGTCGCGCTCGATCAGCACCTCGGTCACGTCGTACGTGTCGCGGTCGAGATGGGCCAGGATGCTCTCCGCCGAGCCTCGGGAGACGTCGTGCTCCCCGCTGCGCCCGCCGAACAGCACCGCCAGACGAACAGTCATGATGTTGCCGCTTCCCCGTGCAGGTGGACGCGCGCCACTCGCGCGCCGATTCCGGTCAGGACTTCGTGCGGGTTGGTGCCGGCCCACCGCGCCCACTCGGCGGCCGTCGGCTCGGCCGGGCCGGGCGAGCCGGGCTCGGCGCCGGGACCGAAGACGACCACCGGATCGCCGAGCGACACCGGCAGGTCGCCGACGTCGACGACGCACTGATCCATCGCGATGCGGCCGACGATCGGGCAGCGCCGACCGGCGAGCCAGACCCACGCCCGGCCCTCGGCGGTACGTGACAGGCCATCGGCGTACCCGAGCGGCAGCAGCGCGAGCGTGGTCGGCCGGTCGGTGACCTGATCGGGGCCGTAGGACACGCCGGTACCGGCGGGCACGCGCTTCAGGTTGAT
This sequence comes from Micromonospora sp. URMC 105, assembly GCF_051386295.1. Taxonomy (NCBI): domain Bacteria; kingdom Bacillati; phylum Actinomycetota; class Actinomycetes; order Micromonosporales; family Micromonosporaceae; genus Micromonospora; species Micromonospora sp. URMC 105. The sequence continues at coordinate 23,987 of NZ_JBPQTL010000034.1, forward strand.
CACCCTCGACCGCAGGGTCATGGCGGGTCGCAGGCGGTAGTGGCCGGGACCGGTCGCGCCGAACGGGTCGACGCCGTACATGGCCAGGCCGATCCGGCAGAGATCGAACCGGGTCTGCGGGGCGGCCAGGGCCGCCGCCGAGTTCGCCAGATGCACCACCTCGGGGTCGAGCCCGGCTCTCCGGGCGATCCGCAGCGCCTCCTGGAACGTCGACAGCTGGCGGGCGATGCTCGGGCAGCCCGGCACGTCGGCGTTCGTCAGGTGGGACCACACCCCGCGTACCCGGACGCTGCCCTCCGCCTCGTGCCGGCGGGCCCAGGCGACCAGCTCGGGCCATGCGTCGCCGCCGGCACCGTTGCGGGACAGCCCGACGTCCGCCTTGAGCTGGACCGCGGCGGGCACACCGAGGTCCGTGGCCGCGGTGGCGATGGCGTGCAGGTGGGCCAGGGTCGACACCGCGATGTCGACGTCCGCGGCGATCAGGCGGGTGAAGTCCTCGTCCGGCCGGTGCAGCCAGCTCAGCACGGGCGCGCCGATGCCCGCCGAGCGCAGGGTCACCGCCTCCGCCGCCGAGGTCACGCCCAGCCAGGTGGCGCCGGCGCCCAGCGCGGCCCGCGCCACCGGCACCGCGCCGTGCCCGAACCCGTCGGCCTTCACCACCGCCATCACCCGTGTACGCGCGATCGCCGCGATCGTCCGGACGTTCTCCGCGATCGCCGCCAGATCGATCACGGCCTCGGCGAGCTGGACACGTTCGTCGATCACCGCGGTCCCCGCGGGCCGGCCACGCGTACCCGGCGTCACCTGGCGGCCTCGGGCGCGACGGGCGGGTCGTCCGGCGGTTCGGCGGCCCCGTGTCCGCCGACCGCGGCGGCCCGGCGCACCGCGAGCGTCTCCCGGATGCGCCGCCGGGCCGCCCGCCGCTGCTGCTCGTCGCGGCGGCCCCGGTGTGCTGGTTCGAAGATCATGTCCGGCTCCTGACTGACACGACGGGCACCGTAGGCAGCCGGTGGTGAAGAACCTTTGAAGAAACCGTGGACCGGCTGTGCGATGTCCGGCCCGCCGCTTCCCGGAGCTCGCCCACATCAGTTCTTCACGGGTTTCGGGTTTACTTGACCCCCGCCACCACCAGCCAGAACGGGGAGACATGAGCGCGCGGATCCTGGTCGCCGAGGACGACCCCAAGCAGGCCAACCTGGTCCGGGTCTACCTGGAGCGCGAGGGGCACAGCGTGCTGCTGGTCGGCGACGGGCGCGCCGCGCTGGACCAGTGCCGGTCCCGCCGGCCGGACCTGGTGGTCCTCGACGTGATGATGCCGGTCATCGACGGCCTGGACGTGTGCCGGATCCTGCGCGCCGAATCGGAGATTCCGATCCTGCTGCTGACCGCCCGCACCACCGAGGACGACGTCCTGCTGGGCCTCGACCTCGGTGCCGACGACTACCTCACCAAGCCGTACAGCCCGCGGGAGCTGACCGCCCGGGTACGGGCGCTGCTGCGCCGGGCCCGGGTGGTCAACGCCGACAACCGGGCGGTGCTGCGCGTCGGCGACCTCGAGGTGGACGCCGGCCGGTTCGAGGTACGCGTCGGCGGGCGGCCGGTCGCCCTGACGGCCAAGGAGTTCGGCATCCTCGAGGTGCTCGCCGGCGAGCCCGGGCGGGCGTTCACCCGGGCGCAGATCATCGACCGCGCCTTCGGATTCGATCGCTTCGTGCTCGAACGCACCGTCGACGCGCACGTGATGAACCTCCGCCGCAAGATCGAGGACGACGTCGCCCAGCCGCGGTACGTGCACACCGTCTACGGCCGTGGCTACCGGCTCGCCGCACCGGAACCGGCGGCGACGCCGACGCCCGAGGGCACGCCCGGAGCCGGCCGGTGAGTTTCCGCCTGCGGGTGCTCTGGCTGGTCGTCCTCGTCGCGGTGAGCGCGACCGCGGCGACCGCGTGGCTGACCCTGCGGCAGGCCTCGCAACAGATCAACGACTCCGCCACCGCCGACCGGGCGCAACTCGATGAGGTCGTCGACCGACTCCGGACGTACGGCAGCCGGCACGGCACCTGGGAGGGCGTGCCCGACCTGGTGCAGGACCTGCGCGGCCAGACCGGTCAGCGGATCCACCTGGTCGCCGACACGGGCCAGGTGATCGTGGACACGGACACGCAGGAGAACCGCACCGCCCGGCCGCTCGGCACCATGGTCGGGTTCGTCGACCCGCGGCCGGTGCTGAACCTGGCCGCGTTGCCGGCGGAGCCGGCGGCCCGCAACAAGGGCATGGTGGACGCGATCGCCGCCTACCGTACCGGCGTGCGGTACGCGGCCTGCCTGACGCGGCGGTCCGTCCCTGTCGTCGCGTCACCCACCAGCACCGGAGTTCCGCAGTTCGGCGCCGACCTGAGCAGGGTCGAGGTGCGCGATCGCCCGTATGTCGACGAGATCGTCGCCGGCTGCCGGGACGTCGCGGCCGAGCCGGGCCGGGGCCTGGCGGACGCCGCCCAGGTGCAGGTCTGTGGCGCCTCCACGGTGGTACCACTGGATTCCTGCCTGGCCCAGGCCTTCACCAACGGGATCAGTGACGTCGCACCGGTACCCGCCCTGGTCTACCTCGGCGCTCGCGGCGATCCGGCGTCCGTGCTGACCGCCGGTCCACTGCTCGCCGCGGCGGCGGGCGTCGCGGCGGTCGCGGTCATCGGCACCGCGCTGCTGAGCCGGCGGGTGCTGCGCCCCATCGACACGCTCACCGCGGCCGCTCAGCGGCTCGGCCAGGGCGACCTCACCGGACGGGTGCCGGAGCGGGGCAACGACGAGCTGGCGGAGCTGGCCCGGTCGTTCAACCGGATGGCCGACTCCCTGCAGCGCGGCGAGGAGCGGCAACGCCGGCTGGTCGCCGACGTCGCACATGAACTGCGTACCCCGCTGGCCAACCTGCGCGGCTATCTCGAGGCGCTCTCCGACGGCGTGATCACGCCGGACCAGGACCTGTTCGCGTCCCTGCACGAGGAGGCGGTGCTGCAGCAGCGCATCGTCGACGACCTGCAGGACCTGGCCCTGGCCGAGGCCGGCAACCTGGCGTACCACCGGGTCACCGTGGATCTGGCCGAACTCCTGGAGACCTGCCGCACCGCCCACCACGCCCGGGCGGAGTCGGCCGGGGTGTCGTTGCACGTGGCGGCCGAGCCGGTGGCCGTGCACGCCGATCCCGACCGGCTGCGTCAGGTGGTGGGCAACCTCGTCACCAACGCCCTCCGGGCGACCGCTGCGGGCGGCAGCGTCCGGCTGGTCGCGGGCCGCACCGACGCGCAGGCGATCGTCCAGGTCGTCGACACCGGCTCGGGAATCGCGGCGGACGCGCTACCGCAGGTGTTCGACCGGTTCTGGCGGGCCGACGCCGCGCGGGGCCGCCGTACCGGGGGCAGCGGGCTCGGCCTCGCCATCGCCCGGCAGATCGTCACGGATCACCAGGGCACCATCACGGTCGCGAGTGAGGTCGGCGTCGGGACGACCTTCACCATCACGCTTCCCCGCGTCGACCAACGTGATCTTCCGTTGGGATGACGGGTGGTGGGCGCGGCAGGTTTCGAACCTGCGACCCCTCGCTTGTAAGGCGAGTGCTCTCCCACTGAGCTACGCGCCCGGAACGCCCGTACGGCGGGCCGGAGGGTGGCAAGCTTACCTGCCGGCCTCCGGCCCGGTCGAACGGTGTGCCCGGTTCGGGCGTCAGGCGGCGACGGCCTCCGCCAGGGCCTTGCGCCAGCCCTCCTGGTCGCGCGCCTCGCCCGGCATGTTCATCTCGGCGAACCGGACGACGCCGGCCTTGTCGATGACGAAGGTGCCCCGGTTGGCGATGCCCGCGACGTCGTTGAAGACGCCGTACGCCTGGGCGACCGCCCCGTGCGGCCAGAAGTCGGCCAGCAGCGGGAACTGGTAGCCCTCGCGCTCGGCCCAGATCTTGTGGCTGTAGACCGAGTCGACGCTGACGGTGAGCACCTGGACGTCGTCGTTGACGTACTCGTTGAGGTTGTCCCGCACCTCGCACAGCTCGCCCTGGCAGATGCCGGTGAAGGCGAGCGGGTAGAAGACCAGCAGGACGGTGCGCCTGCCCTGGAAGTCCGAGAGCCGGACCTCCTGGTTGTTCTGGTCCTTGAGCACGAAGTCCGGCGCCTGGGCGCCAACCTCGATCGGCATGCGAGCTCCCTGGGTTGAGTCTGGAGGTGGCAACAGCGTGCCACACCCGGCGGCGGCCGCCGCCGGGTCACGGTGGGGGACGGCTACTTCTTGCCCTTGGAGCCGCGCCGCAGCACGAGGCGGGCGCCGCTCCAGTCCCGGCCGGCGTTGACCGTCGAGGTCTGCTGAAGCCCGGCGGTCTGCGCCGACTCGGCGATCTCGCTCGGCTCGACGTGCCCGTCACGCCCGGCCTTCGGGGTCAGCAGCCACACGACTCCGGCGTCGGCCAGCGGGCCGAGGGCGTCGACGAGGAGTTCGAAGAGGTCACCGTCGCCGTCGCGGTACCAGACCAGCACCGCGTCGACCACCTCGTCGGTGTCCTCGTCGACCAGATCTCCACAGCGGTCGGTCAGGGCGTCCCGGAGATCCTGGTCGACGTCGTCGTCGTACCCCATCTCCATGACGACCATCCCCGGCTCGATCCCGAACCGGTCCGCCAGGCTGCGTACCCCGTCGGCGGCCTGACCTGCGGTCGCGCTCACTGTCGCGTGCCTCCTCATCTCGTCCCTGCTCGCGGCGTCGGGTGACGCCGTCAGGCAAAGTCCACACAGTTGCGGGCCCACGCGCAAGTGGCGCACCGGGTGGAACGGAATTTACCGTGCCAGCAGCGTACGGGCACCCTGGGTAATGGCTTCCTCCGAGACCAGAACCTGACGCGCCGCCGGACCTAATGGTACAAACGAGTCGACTCCGGCTACTCTCCGCGCTGCTCCTACATATCCGGCGTCCACCAGCGCCGCGATGATCCCCTCCCCGACCCCGCCGGACCGGCGTGTCTCGTCCACCACCAGCACCCGGCCGGTCGCCGACGCCTCCCGGATGATGTCCGCCACCGGCAGCGGTGCCAGCCAGCGCAGGTCCACCACCCGGGACCCGATCCCCTCGTCGGCGAGGACGGCGGCGGCCCGCAGCGACATCCGCACCCCGTTACCGAATGTGAGGATCGTGACGTCCTCGGCCGAGCCGACGCCGTAGACCCGGGCCCGGCCGATCGGCACGTGCCCGCCCGCCCACGCGCCCGGTTCCGCGTACTCCCCCAGCCACTCGCCGTCGCCCGGCTCGTACAGGTCGCGGGTGTGGTAGAGCGCGATCGGCTCCAGGAAGACGCAGACGGCGCCGTCCACCGCCGCGGCGGCCAGGCAGGTCCGCAGCAGCGGCGCGGCGTCGTCCGGCCGCGCCGGCACCGCGACCACCAGGCCGGGCACGTCCCGGAGTACGGCCACCGAGTTGTCGTTGTGGAAGTGCCCGCCGAACCCCTCCTGGTACGCCAGTCCCGGCACCCGCACCACCATCGGGTTGCGGAACGCACCGGAGGAGAAGAACTGCATGCTGGCCGCCTCGCCGCGCAGCTGGTCCTCGGCGTTGTGCAGGTACGCCAGGTACTGGATCTCCGGCACCGGCAGCAGCCCGGCCAGCCCCGCGCCCAGGCCCAGCCCCAGCACCGAGGTCTCGTCGAGCAGCGTGTCGAAGACCCGCGCCGGGCCGAACTTCTCGCGCAGCCCCTTGGTCACGCCGTACACCCCGCCCTTGACGGCGACGTCCTCGCCGAAGACCGCGAGCTGCGGGTGGGCGAGCATCCCGTCGGCGAGGGCGGCGTTGATGCTCTGCGCCAGGGTGAGCCGCCCGGCCAGCTCCGGCGGCTTCCCGCCGAACGCCTCGGCCCGGGCACCCGCGCCCGGCCCACCGGCCCGGGCCGCCGCCTCCGCCACCGCCGCGGCGATCCGCGCCGGCCGGCGAGGTGCGAGCGGGGCGACCACCTCCGCCGCCGTGGCGAGCTTGGGCTCGTCGAGTACCTCCTCGGCGATCCGGCGGATCTGCCAGCCCCGCTCGTCGTAGCGGGACAGCAGCTCCTCGCCGGTCGCCAGGCCCGCCTCGGCCAGCAGCCGGGCGGTGGCCAGCACCGGGTCGCGCGCCTCGTCGGCGGCGATCTCGGCGGAGCTGCGGTAGGCGGTCTCCGCGTCGGCCCCGGCGTGCCCCATCAGCCGTACGGTGTGCAGGTGCAGCACCGCCGGCCGCCGGTGCCGGCGTACCCAGGCCGCCGCCTCCGCCGCCACCTCGTACGTCCCGACCGGGTCGGTGCCGTCGGCGGAGAAGTAGCGCAGCCCGGGCCGGGCCCGCAGGCTCCGCTCGACCCAGCCCTGTGGTGAGCGGACGCTGATGCCCAGCCCGTTGTCCTCGCAGACGAAGAGCACCGGGATGCGCAGCCCGGTGTGGTCGTACCAGCCGGCGGTGTTGAGCGCGGCGGCGGCGCTGGCGTGGTTGACCGAGGCGTCGCCGAAGGAGCAGACCACGATGGCGTCCCGGGGCCACGGCGAGCGCGGCGGCACGTCGGCGCCGTCGCGGCGGCCGGTGGTCTCCACCCGCCGCAGCCGCTCCAGGGCCAGGCCCAGACCGACCGCCCGGGGCAGGTGCGAGGCGATCGTGGAGGTGGTGGGTACGACCGCCAGGTCGGCCCGGCCGAAGACCTTGTGCCGGCCACCGGCGATCGGCTCCCGCGCGGAGGCGACCATTCCGCGCAGAACGTCCCGCGCGGCGACGGCGTACGCGTCCGGCTCGGCTGCGCCGCTCGCCTGCTCGGCTGCGCCGCTCGCCTGGGCGCGGGGGGCGGCCTCGGGTGCGGTGTCGTGGCCGACGCCGATGGCCTCCGGGGCGGGTACCGCCTCGGCGGTGCCGTCCGCGCCGACCCGGTAGGCGGCCGCGCCCGTGCTGCCGGTGGGCGGTGCCGGGTCGGCAGCCCGTTCCGGTGTCTGCCCACCGCCCACGACGGCCGAGGCATCGGCGCCGGCGGAGCTGTCGGCGGGGGCGTCCAGCACGTCCGCCGGGCCGGGGGCGTCGCTGGGCGTACCCCCGTCGGTGTCGGCGGCCGGGAACTCGCCGGCGGCGAGGGCGGCGCGGGCGCAGTAGAAGGCGCCGGAGCGGTAGTGCAGCAGGGCCGGATCGGTGGGGCGCAGCGCGACGGCGACGGCGGCGTTGGCCTCGTGCCCGGCCGAGCCGATGGTGTAGAAGCCCTCACCGAAGCTGCGCAGCCAGCGCCCGGCCAAGTCGAGCTGGCGACTGGTGACCTGGGCGTCGAAGAGGGCGAGCAGCTGCCGCCCGGTCAGCGCGGCGCCGTCGCGGACCGGCTCGGCCGGGTCACGCCGCCGCTCGGGCTCGGGCAGCGCGCCCAGGCTCTCCCGGAACCGGTCGTCGAGATCCTGCGGGGTGGTCACGTCGATCAGCATTACCGACGGAGGCCAGGGTCGCCCACTCGGACACGATCCGCCCGGCGGGTCCTACTCCGGGCCGCACTGCTCCGGGCAGCCGCCGTCGGAGACCTTCCACACCAGCTCGCGCAGGGTGGCCAGCTCGTCGGTGCTGAGGCCGGCGAGGAGCCGGGAGTCGGTCATCACCCGGTCCACCCGCTCGCGCATCCGGCGGCCGGCCCCGGTCACCAGCAGCGTCTTCTGCCGCCGGTCGGCCGGGTCGACGCGGCGTTCGACCAGCCCGGCCTGCTCCAGCTTGTCGACCAGGGCGGTCACGTTGGACCGGTCGCAGCGCAGCTGCTCGGCCAGGTCGCGGGCGGGCAGCGGCCGGTCGGGGTCGAGCTGGTGCAGCGCGCGGGCCGCCGCCGGGGTCAAGCCCAGCTCGGCGATCTCGACGTCCTGGTAGTGCCGGATGGCGGACGCGACGTGCATGATCCGGCGCACCGCGTCTCCGGCCAGCCCGGAGCGGTCGCCCAGGTCGGAGCCGGTGGGAACGGTGCTCTGCGTCATGTCTCACATCCTACTTGCCAGCCAATAGTTGATTACCTCTACTGTTGGCAAGCTCATGCATTCCCGATCGAAGGGTCTCCGATGTCCGATCTCACCGTCCTGGCCATCTCCGGCAGCCTGCGCGAGGCGTCGTTCAACACGGCGCTGATCCGGGCCGCGCAGCGGCTCGCCCCGGCCGGCCTGACCATCGAGCAGTACACCGGCCTCGGCGGGATCCCGCCGTTCAACCAGGACGCCGAGCCCGAGCCGCCGGCGGCCGTGGTGGACCTGCGGGAGCGGATCGTCGCCGCGGACGGCCTGCTCATCGCCACCCCGGAGTACAACTACGGCGTCCCGGGCGTGCTGAAGAACGCCCTCGACTGGGCGTCGCGCCCGAGCTTCCCGATCACCTCGCGGGTCTCCGCGCTGACGCACAAGCCGATCGCCGTCGTCGGTGCCGCGCCGACCGGGATGGGCACCGTCCGCGCCCAGCTCCAGCTACGTCAGCTCTTCCTCGGGACCGACTCCGCGGTGGTCACCAAGCCGGAGGTCATCGTCACCAACGCCCACGAGAAGCTCACCGAGGACGGCACGGTCAAGGACGAGACGACCGAGACCCTGCTGAGCGCCCTCCTCGACGCCCTGATCACCAAGATCCGCGTCACCCAGCTCGCCGCCGCCTGACCCGGCGCCCTCACCCCACCCCCGAGCCCGCACTTTCAGAGAGAGCGTGGCCATTCCGCGTGGAATGGCCACGCTTTCTCTGAAACAGGCCCCCGGAGAGCGGGCGAGGTCAGGCGGGGAGGAAGGAGAAGCGGATCTGGCGGGTGGGGTTGTCGCCGTTGGGGTCGACGAGGCAGACCGACTGCCAGGTGCCCAGGGCCAGGCGGCCGTCCAGCACCGGGAGGGTCGCGTACGGGGGGACGAACGCCGGCAGCACGTGGTCGCGCCCGTGCCCCGGCGAGCCGTGCCGGTGCCGCCACCGGTCGTCGGTGGGGAGCAGGTCGTCCAGCGCCCGCAGCAGGTCGTCGTCGGAGCCGGAGCCGGTCTCGATGATCGCCAGCCCGGCGGTGGCGTGCGGCACGAAGACGTGCAGCAGCCCGTCGCCCTGGCCGGCGACGAAGCGCTCGGCCTCGGCGGTGATGTCCTGGACGGTCGGCCGGGACCCGGTCCGGACGGTGATCACCTCACTGCGCATACCGCGCATTCTGCCGCACCGGCTCAGTAGCTGCCGCCGCCACCGTCCGAGCCGCCGCCCCAGCTCGACCCGCCGCCGTCCGAGCCGCCGTGCGAGCCCGACCCGCCGTCGGAGCCGCCCCAGAACCCGGACCCGCCCCAGAAGCCCGAGCCGCCGCTGCGGCCGGAGTCCGACGGGACGGGGTCCGGGACGCCGGGGTCGGCCCCGGTGTCCGCGTACGGCGCCGTCGCGTACCAGCCGGCCGCGGCGTCGTCAGGGCGGGACCGGCGGCGCCGGCGCGCGTCCCAGGCCAGCCCGGCGACGAGCAGCAGCGCGAACGCGCCGAGGATCAGAAAGCCCGCCATCTCCGGTCTGCCCGCCAGCAGGCCGGCCACCCCCACCCCGATGCCGGCCACGCCGGCGACGGTCGTCACGAGCCCCAGGAGCACCAGTTGCCATCGCATGCCCGCAGGGTAGGGACGGCGGACAAGCGCCCGGCCGGCTAGCGCATCCGTCGGTCGCGCAAAGTTACTGGTGGGTACCTGTGTTGAGCGTCGCGTCTGGGGGAGCTAGACGTGACGACGGGTGCCACCAGGGGGCAGGATGGCGCTAGAGACCTATCCCACACACAACCGAGGGAACGCCTGTGGCTACGGAACGCAAGCGCCCGGTGATCACCGCTGGTCTGCCGAGCCAGCTTCCGGACATCGACCCTGAAGAGACCGGCGAATGGGTCGAGTCGCTCGACGGTGTCATCGACGAGCGCGGAACCAAACGCGCCCGCTACGTCATGCTGCGCCTGCTGGAGCGGGCCCGCGAGCGCCAGGTCGGGGTGCCGTCGCTGACCACCACCGACTACATCAACACCATCGCTCCGGAGCGCGAGCCGTGGTTCCCCGGTGACGAGCACGTCGAGCGGCGGATCCGGGCGTACGTCCGGTGGAACGCGGCGATGCTGGTGCACCGGGCGCAGCGCCCGGAGATCGGTGTCGGCGGGCACATCTCCACCTTCGCCAGCTCCGCCTCGCTCTACGAGGTGGGCTTCAACCACTTCTTCCGGGGCAAGAACCACCCGGGCGGCGGCGACCACATCTACTACCAGGGTCACGCCTCCCCCGGCATGTACGCGCGCGCGTACCTGGAGGGGCGGCTGAGCGAGCACCAGCTCGACGGGTTCCGCCAGGAGCTGTCCCACCCGGGCGGCGGCCTGCCGTCGTACCCGCACCCGCGGCTGATGCCGGACTTCTGGGAGTTCCCCACCGTCTCGATGGGGCTCGGCGGCCTGAACGCCATCTACCAGGCCCGGTTCAACCGGTACCTGCACCACCGGGGCATCAAGGACACCTCCGACCAGCACGTCTGGGCGTTTCTCGGTGACGGCGAGATGGACGAGCCGGAGACCCTCGGCGCGATCGGCGTGGCCGCCCGCGAGGAGCTGGACAACCTCACCTTCGTGATCAACTGCAACCTGCAGCGGCTGGACGGCCCGGTCCGGGGCAACGGCAAGGTCATGCAGGAGCTGGAGGCCTTCTTCCGGGGCGCCGGCTGGAACGTCATCAAGGTGGTCTGGGGCCGGGAGTGGGACCCGCTGCTCGCCGCGGACACCGACGGTGCGCTGGTCAACCTGATGAACACCACGCCCGACGGCGACTACCAGACCTACAAGGCGGAGTCGGGGGCGTACGTCCGGGAGCACTTCTTCGGCCGCGACCCGCGGACCCGCAAGATGGTCGAGCACCTGAGCGACGACGAGATCTGGAACCTCAAGCGGGGCGGGCACGACTACCGCAAGCTCTACGCGGCCTACAAGGCGGCGACCGAGCACACCGGTCAGCCGACCGTCATCCTGGCCAAGACGATCAAGGGCTGGACGCTCGGCTCGCACTTCGAGGGCCGCAACGCCACCCACCAGATGAAGAAGCTGACGCTGGAGGACCTGAAGACCTTCCGCGACCGGCTCTACCTGGACATCCCGGACAAGGCGCTGGAGGAGAACCCCTACCTGCCGCCGTACTTCACCCCGGGCGAGAAGTCCGACGAGATCGCGTACCTCAAGGAGCGGCGCCAGCAGCTCGGCGGCTACCTGCCGTCCCGGCGGACCAGCAGCAAGCGGCTGACCATCCCGGGCCCGGAGCGGTTCGCCGACGTCAAGCGCGGCTCGGGCAAGCAGAAGGTGGCCACCACGATGGCCTTCGTCCGCCTGCTCAAGGACGTGATGAAGGACAAGGAGTTCGGCAAGCGCTGGGTGCCGATCATCCCGGACGAGGCGCGCACCTTCGGCCTGGACTCGATCTTCCCGACCGCGAAGATCTACTCGCCGCACGGCCAGCGGTACACCTCGGTCGACCGGGAGCTGTTCCTGTCCTACAAGGAGTCGACCGTCGGGCAGATCCTGCACGAGGGGATCAACGAGGCCGGCTCGGTCGCCTCGTTCACCGCGGCCGGCACGTCGTACGCCACCCACGACGAGCCGATGATCCCGATGTACATCTTCTACTCGATGTTCGGGTTCCAGCGCACCGGCGACGGGCTCTGGGCGGCCGCCGATCAGATGGCGCGGGGCTTCCTGCTCGGCGCGACCGCCGGCCGGACCACGCTCAACGGCGAGGGTCTGCAGCACGAGGACGGCCACTCGCTGCTGCTCGCCGCCACGAACCCGGCGGTGGTCGCGTACGACCCGGCGTTCTCGTTCGAGATCGCGCACATCATGGAGAACGGCCTGCACCGGATGTACGGGGACGCTCAGGAGAACGTCTTCTACTACCTGACGGTCTACAACGAGCCGATCCTGCAGCCGGCCGAGCCCGAGGGCGTGGACGTCGAGGGCCTACTCAAGGGCATCTACCGCTACTCCCCCGCGCCGCAGGTGGACGGGGACGCGCCGAAGGCCAACATCCTGGCCTCCGGCAGCGGCATGCAGTGGGCGCTCAAGGCGCAGGAGCTGCTCGCCCAGGACTGGGGGGTGTCCGCCGACGTCTGGTCGGTGACCTCCTGGACCGAGCTGCGCCGCGACGCGGTGGAGTGCGAGGAGCACAACCTGCTCAACCCGGGCAGCGAGCCGCGGGTGCCGTACATCCAGCAGAAGCTGGCCGACGCCGACGGGCCAAAGGTCGCGGTCAGCGACTGGATGCGCGCGGTGCCGGACCTGATCGCCCGCTGGGTACCCGGTGACTACACCTCGCTCGGCACCGACGGCTTCGGCATGTCGGACACCCGGCACGCGCTGCGCCGGCACTTCCACGTCGACGCCGAGTCGGTGACGGTCGCGACGCTGCGGCAGCTCGCGCTGCGCGGCGCGGTGCCGGCGACCGTGCCGGCCGAGGCGGCCAAGAAGTACGCCCTCGAGGACATCACCGCCGCCCCGGTCGGCGAGACCGGCGGCGACAGCTAGCCCCCGCGTACGACGAAGGGCCCGGCGCACAACGCGCCGGGCCCTTTCGTCGTCCCCACCCGCCGACGGCAACCACCCGACGCTTTCCGAGAAAGCGTGGCTATCCGACGCGGAATAGCCACGCTTTCTCGGAAAGTGCGCGCGTGGGCGGGTCGAGGGGGTGGAGCGGGGATGGGAGCGGCGGTGGTCCGGAGCCCCTGGCGGGGACGCCGGGCCACCGCCGTCGCGGGTGACGCCGCAGGACGCGCCCGTCTCAGCCGACGGCGGCCAGGTCGGTGAGGCGGGCCAGCGAGTCCTCCAGGTCGGCGCCGACCCGACGCAGCCCGAGCCGGAGCAGGGCCGCCTTGACCGGACCGGCCGGCCACCGTACGACGATGAGCCGCACGATCGTCCCGCCCTCCTCCTCGTCGGGAGTCAGCTGGACGTAGATCTCGGTGCGCGCCTCGGCTCGGGCGCCGGCCCCCTTGGCCCGCTCCCGCCACCCGATCAGGGTGGGTTCCTGGTAGGCGATCACCTCGGCCTCGTGCGCCGCGCCGCGCCCGGCCTGGACGAGCTGTCGCCGGCCGAAGCCCTCCCCCGAGAGGACCTCGGCCGCGCGGACGCCCGCCAGCCAGGCCGGCAACTGCTCGGCCCGCTGCACGACGTCCCAGACCGCTTCCACCGGCGCCATCACGTGCGCACTGCGTTCGACGAGGATCATTTCTGTCTTCCCCCACTGAGGACATCCGCGATATTCCGCACTGTATGCGCAAATTCGGACGTACTGGGACGGGTTCGGAAAAGACACGCCGAAAACCCTTGCGTCGGCATCGCCGTCGGCCTATGGCGCTTCCCGGGCCCGCGCCCTAGAGTCCCGAACACGCTTCATGTTCCTGGGAGGGTGACTGTGACGACCGCGCCGATGCCCGCGTTCCCCGCCGGCTTCCGCTGGGGGGTCTCCACCGCCGCGTACCAGATCGAGGGCGGTGCCGACGCCGACGGGCGCGGGCCGTCCATCTGGGACACCTTCGCGCACACCCCGGGGCGGATCGCCGACGGCAGCACCGGCGACGTCGCCTGCGACCACTACCACCGGCACCGCGAGGACGTCGCGCTGATGGCCGGGCTGGGCGTCTCGGCGTACCGGTTCTCGATCGCCTGGCCCCGGGTGCAGCCCGGCGGCGGCGGCGCGGCCAACCCGGCCGGCCTCGGCTTCTACGACCGGCTCGTCGACGACCTGCTCGCCGCCGGCATCGACCCGGTGGCCACGCTCTTCCACTGGGACCTGCCGCAGCCGCTGGAGGACGCCGGCGGCTGGCTGAACCGGGACACCGCGTACCGCTTCGCCGAGTACGCCGACCTGGTCGCCGCCCGCCTCGGCGACCGGGTGAAGCTCTGGATCACCCTGAACGAGCCGTTCATCCACATGAGCCTCGGCCACGGCACGGGCGCGCACGCGCCGGGCCGCTTCCTGCTCTTCGACGCGCTGCCCGTCGCCCACCACCAGTTGCTCGGGCACGGCCTCGCCGTCGCCGCGCTGCGCGCCCGCACCACCAGCCCGATCGCCATCGCCAACAACTACTCGCCGGTGCGGTTGCTCGGCGGCACCGACGCCGACCGGGCCGCCGGGGCGGCGTACGACGCGCTGCACAACCGGCTCTTCACCGACCCGCTGCTCGGCCGGGGCTACCCGCCGGGGTTCACCGACGCCCCGGTGCGCGACGGGGACCTCGACGTGATAGCCGCGCCGATCGACGTGCTCGGGGTGAACTACTACAACCCGACCGGCATCCGCGCGCCCGAGGAGGGCGCCCCGCTCCCCTTCGAGCTGGTGCCGCTGGAGGGCTACCCGAGGACGGCCTTCGACTGGCCGGTGGTCCCGGAGGGGCTGCGCGAGCTGCTCACCTGGCTGCGCGACACCTACGGCGAGGCGCTGCCGGAGATCCAGGTCACCGAGAGCGGCTGCGCCTACGACGACGTACCCGACGCCGACGGCCGGGTGCACGACCCGGAGCGGATCGCGTACCTCGACGGTCACCTGCGGGCCGTCCGGGCCGCGATCGACGACGGGGTCGACGTCACCGGGTACTTCGTCTGGTCCCTGCTGGACAACTGGGAGTGGGCGGAGGGCTTCACCAAGCGCTTCGGCCTGGTGCACGTCGACTTCGACACCCAGGTGCGCACGCCGAAGTCCTCGTACGCCTGGTACCGGGACCAGGTCGTCCGGCGATGACCACGGTCGACCCGACGCCGACCTCGCTGCCGGCGGCGCTCGCCGAGCCCGTCGTCCCGGTGCGCCGGGGCTGGATCGCGCTGATCTTCGCCGCCAACCTCGGCGTCTGGATGGCCTTCTTCACCCCGATCCAGGTGCTGCTGCCGCAGCAGATCGGAAGGATCGCGCCGGGCGACAAGGAGGCCATGCTGGCCGTCGTCACCGGGATCGGCGCGCTGGCGGCGGTGCTGGCCAACCCACTCGCCGGGGCGTTGTCGGACCGTACCTGCCTGCGGATCGCCGGGCGGGACCTCGGCCGCCGGCACGTCTGGACCGCGGGCGGTGCGGTGCTCGGCGCGCTCGCCCTGGTGCTGCTGGCCCGGCAGGACACCGTCGCCGGGGTGACGCTGGCCTGGGTGGCCGCGCAGGTCTGCTTCAACGCGATGCTGGCCAGCCTGACCGCGGCCGTGCCAGACCGGGTGCCGGTCGCCCAGCGCGGCGGCGTCTCCGGCTGGGTGGGCATCCCGCAGGCGCTCGGCCTGGTCCTCGGCGCGGTGCTGGTCACCGCCGTGGTCAGTGGCACCACCGCCGGGTACGCCGCCGTCGCGCTGGCCGTACTGGTGCTCTCGCTGCCGTTCGCGCTGCTCACCGCCGACGATCCGCTGCCCCGGGCGCACCGGCCGGTGCTGCGCTGGCGGGCGCTGGCCGCCTCGATGTGGATCAGCCCGCGCCGGCACCCCGACTTCGCCTGGGCCTGGATCACCCGGTTCCTGGTCCAGATCGGCAACGCGCTCGGCACCCTCTACCTGCTGTACTTCCTCACCGACGGGGTGCGTCACCCCGACCCCGAGGGCGGGCTGCTGGTGCTGATCCTGCTCTACACACTGGGGATGATGCTGACCGCCGTGGTCGCCGGCCGGCTCTCCGACCGCTCCGGCCGGCGCAAGGTCTTCGTGATCGCCGCCGGGGTGATCATGGCGGTGGCGGCGCTGCTGCTGGCCGCCGCGCCGGTCTGGTCGACGGCGGTGGCCGCCGCGCTGCTGCTCGGCGCCGGCTACGGGGTCTACCTGTCGGTGGACGCCGCGCTGATCACCGAGGTGCTGCCCCGCGCCACCGACCGGGCCAAGGACCTCGGGGTGATCAACATCGCCAACTCCGCGCCGCAGGTGCTCGGCCCGGCGATCTCCGCCCCCATCGTGGTCCACCTGGGCGGCTACCCGACCCTGTACGCCGCCACCGCGGCCCTCACCCTCCTCGGCAGCGCCCTGGTCCTCAAGATCCGCACCGTCCGCTGACCGCCGGGTGGCCGCACTTTCCGAGACAGCGGGCTCATTCCGCGCGGAATGGCCACGCTTTCTCGGAAAGTGCGCGGATCTTGGAGGTGGGGTCAGCGGAGGCGGCGGCCGCGGGGGACGGGGTCGGTTTCGTCGTCGAACTCGCCGATGACCTCCTCCAGGAGGTCCTCGAGGGCGACGAAGCCGATCGGGCGGGTGGGGCCGCCGCCGTTGCGGACCAGCGCGAGCTGGGCCTGGTCGGCGCGCATCGCCGCCACCGCCTCGGTGACCGAGGAGGTCGCCGGCAGGGTGAACGCCCGGGTCATCAGCTCGCCCGCGGTCGCCGTCCGGCCGGTGGTGACCGCCCGCACCGCCTCCCGCACGTGCACCAGCCCGCAGACCTCGCCGCCCGCGTCGAGCACGGCGAGCCGGGACCGGCCGCTGTCCCGGCTGACCTGCTCGATGCGGCCCGCGGTGTCGTCCCGGCGGACCGTGACGATCTCGTCGAAGGGCTCCATCACGTCGCGGACGGTGGTGCCCTGCAACTCCAGCATGCTGGTGAGCAGGTGGTGCTGCTCGGCGCCGAGCAGCCCGTGCTCGCGGGACTGCTCCAGCAGGATGCGCAGCTCGTCCGGGCCGTGCACCTGGGCGAGCTGATCCTGCTGCTGCACCCCGAACAACCGCAGGACCACGTTGGCCAGCGAGTTGAGCGCCGACAGCACCGGCCGGGCGACCCGGGCGAAGGCCCGGAACGGCAGCGCCAGCAGCAGCGCCGAACGCTCGGCGTCGGTGATCGCCCAGGACTTCGGGGCCATCTCGCCGACGACCAGGTGCAGGAAGGTGACCAGCCCCAGCGCGAACACCAGCGCCACGGCGTGGCTGGCCGCGTCGGGCAGGCCCACCGTGTGCAGCAGCGGGCTGAGCAGGTGCTCGATCGCCGGCTCGGCGAGCGCGCCGAGGCCCAGGGTGCAGAGCGTGATGCCGAGCTGCGCGCCGGCCAGCATCAGCGACAGTTCGCGGACGCCGTCCAGGGCCGCCCGGGCGGCCCGGCCGCCGCCGGCCGCGGCCTGTTCGAGGCGGTAGCGCTTGCTCGCCACCAGCGCGAACTCGGCGGCCACGAAGAAGCCGTTGAGCACCAGCAGCAGCGCGGAGATCAGCAGGGCGACGCCGGGACTCATGCCGCCACCTCCCCGCCGGGCGCCTCGCCGGCCATCCGCAGCCGCACCGAGTCGGCCACGTGCCGGTCCACCACGAGCACCTCGACCAGGGCCTTCGGCCGGTCGCGCGGCTCCTCGCCGTCGGCGGGCAGGCTGATCTCCAGCCGGTCACCCACCTCGGGCACCCGCCCCAGCTCCCGCATGACCAGCCCGGAGAGGGTGTCGTACTCGGGGGCTTCGGGCAGCGAGATGCCGGTGCTGTCGGCGACCTCGTCGATCCGCCAGCGGGCCGGCACCACCCAGGAGCCGTCCGCCTGCCGGGCGGGGGCGCGCTCGGGCGGGTCGTCCTCGTCCCGGATCGGCCCGACCAGCTCCTCGGCGATGTCCTCCAGCGTGATCACGCCGGCGAAGCCGCCGTACTCGTCGACGACGCAGGCCAGCTGCCGGTGCCCGGACCGCAGCCGGTCCAGCACCGTCGGCAGCGGCAGCGTCTCGGGCACCAGCAACGGGGGTACGGCCACCGCGCTGACCGGGGTGGTGGCGCGCTGCGCCGGGGGTACCCCGAGCACGTCGGCGATGCCGACCACCCCGACCAGGTCGTCCACGCCCTCGGCCCCGCGCACCGGGAAGCGGGAGTGGCCGGTGTCGAGCAGCTCCACGATCCGGCTGACCGGCTCGTGCGCCCGTACGGTGTGCACGTCCACCCGGGGCACCATGGCCTCCCCGGCGGTCAGCTCGCGGAAGTCCAGCCCCCGGTCGAGCAGGTCGGACATCTCGGCGTCGAGGTGCCCCTCCTCCCGGGACTCGGCGATGATCTGCTCCAGGTCCTCCGGGGTGGCGCCGCTGGGCAGCTCCTCGATCGGCTCGATGCCGACCCGGCGCAGCAGCCGCACCGCCGCGCGGTCGAAGAGCGTGATCAGCGGACCGGCGACCTTCAGGTAGAGCAGGGTGGAGCGGCTCAGCGCCCGGGCCAGCGACTCCGCGCGGGCGATGGCCAGGTTCTTCGGGGCCAGCTCGCCGAGGACCATCTGCACCACGGTGGCGATGAGCAGGGCCAGCGCCACCGCGAGCGGAAGGCTGACCGCGGTGGACACGCCGGTGCCGCCGAGCAGCTCGGCCAGCCCGGCGCCCAGGTAGGGCTGGGCGACGTAACCGACCAGCAGGGCGGTGACGGTGATACCGAGCTGCGCGCCGGAGAGCATGAAGGAGAGCCGGCCGGTGACCTCCAGGGCCCGGGCGGCCGCCTGGTCGCCCTCGTCGGCCTGCTGCTTGAGCCGGCCGCGGTCCACGGCGACGTAACCGAACTCCTGGGCCACGAAGTAACCGGTGGCGGCGGTGAGAACGATGATGAGTACGAGACCGACGACGATCAGCACGGGTCGCTCAGGGCTCCCGGGGACGTCGGGCCGAGGGGATGCCGGGCACGACCCGGCTGGCTACTGCTGCCCTCCTGGGCAGAGGAGTCGATCATGCCGTCATTCTATCGGCGGTCGCTGAAAGCCCGCTGAAAGTGGGGACAAAGCCGCCGCTCATCCCCTATTTCCGGTGCTCGGCGAGTTCATCCGTCTCCAGCAGGCTGCGGTCCACGCGTCCCGACCGGTACGCGGCCCGTCCGATCATCTGCGCGGCGACCGGCGCGGTGACCAACTGGAAGACGGCGACCAGCCCGATCATGCCGAGGTCGGCCGCGGTCCGCAGCCGCAGCGCCAGCCCGAGCAGCAGGAGCAGTGCCCCGAGCACCTGCGGCTTGGTGGCGGAGTGCATCCGGTCCAGCACGTCCGGGAAGCGCAGCACCCCGATCCCGGCGGCGAGGCTGAGCAGCGCTCCCGCCACCAGGGCGAGCGCCCCCAGCCAGTCGGCGACCGTACCCGCGCTCACCACGTCCTCCCGGGGCGCCGGCCCGTCGGGTCGCCGGCGGCCGGCGGCACCGGGGCGTACCGGCCGACCCGGTGGGCCGGGGTCACGTCTCCCCCCGGACGGCGAAGCGGACCAGGGCCACCGAGCCGACGAAGCCGAGCAGGGAGAGCACCACCAGCACGGGCAGCGTGGTGGCGTGCCGGTTGATCGCGGCCTCCGCGCCGACCGCGCCGAGCATCGTGGAGAGCAGCAGGTCGGCGGCGATCACCCGGTCCAGCAGGGACGGCCCCCGGTAGATCCGGGCCAGCGCCAGCAGTGCGGTCACCGACAGCAGCAGGGTGAGCACGGTGGCCAGGGTCACGATCATGCGTTACCTCCGGTCAACGGATCGGTGGTGAGCAGGCGCAGCTCGGCGGCGGAGCCGAGCGCGCGGACGACGCGTTCCTCCACGGCGAGGACCCGCGCCCGGCTGTCGATCAGGTCCTGCGGCCGCCGCACGTCGAGGACGTGCACGTACAGCACGCCGCCGTCCCGGTCGACCTCGAGGATCAGGGTGCCGGGGACCAGGGAGAGCAGCTCGGCGGTGAGCGCCAGGTTCAGGTCCGTACGCACCTGCAGGCGTACCCCGATGATCGCCCCACGCGGCCGGTAGCCGGGCCGTACGGCGATCGCGGCGACGTGCACACTGGCGCTGACCAGCTCGGCGACGAACGTCGCCAGCAGTACCAGCAGCGCCCTCGGTCGCAGCCGGCCGCCGAAGGTGACCGGCGGCAGCGGGAAGAACAGCAGTACGGCGATGCCGACCAGCGCGCCGCCGAGCAGGTTGCCCCAGGTGAACTCGCCCCAGAGCAGGTTCCAGACCAGGACCAGCCAGCCGAGGGCGATCGCCTGGTCGCGGCGGCGGTGGCCGGCCCGCCTCGGGGACGGGTGCCCCGCCGTGTCGGGGGCGGTCACGGGGCGCCGCCGGGCAGGACGGCTCGCACGTACGGGGTGCGCAGCCGCAGGTCGGCCGCGGCGTCGGCGGTGACGCGGAACAGCGGGCCGGCGGCGAGCGTGAACGTCAGCCCCAGCACCACCAGGGCGGCGGTGGCGCCCACCATCAGATGGGGCAGCCGGACCACCGGCTCGGCGGTGGCCAGCCGGGGCGCGCGCCAGAACGCGATGTTCCACACCCGGGAGGCGGCGTAGAGGGTGAGCAGGCTGGTCGCCGTGCCGGCGGCGACCAGCGTCCAGGGCAGCGGCCCGCCGACCGCCACGCCGGCCTGGAGCAGGCCGACCTTGCCGAGGAAGCCGGAGAAGGGCGGGATGCCGGCGAGGTTCATCGCCGGGACGAAGAAGAGCACCGCCAGCAGCGGGGCGATCCGGGCCAGGCCGCCCAGCCGGCGCAGGTCGGTGCTGCCGGCGCGCTCCTCGACCAGCCCGGCGACGAGGAAGAGCGTGGTCTGGATGGTGATGTGGTGCACCACGTAGAAGATCGCGCCGGAGAGCGCGGCGGCGGTGCTCAGCGCCACCCCGAAGATCATGTAACCGATGTGACTGAGCAGGGTGAACGAGAAGAGCCGCTTCATGTCCGACTGCGCCACCGCGCCGAGCACGCCGACCACCATGGTCAGCCCGGCCACCACCATGAGCAGGTCGGAGACCTGCCCGCCGGGGAAGAGCAGCGTCTCGGTGCGGATGATCGCATAGACGCCGACCTTGGTGAGCAGGCCGGCGAAGACCGCGGTCACCGGGGCCGGCGCGGTGGGGTAGCTGTCCGGCAGCCAGGCCGAGACCGGGAAGACCGCCGCCTTGATGCCGAAGGCCAGCAGCAGCATCAACTGCAGCCCCATCCGTACGCCGTCGGGCAGCGCGTCGAGCCGGGTGGCGAGCTGGGCCAGGTTGAGGGTGCCGGTGGCGGCGTAGACCAGGCCGACCGCGACCAGGAAGATCATCGAGGAGAGGATGCCGACCACCACGTACGTCGAGCCGGTGCGGATCCGGGCCTCGGTGCCGCCCAGCGTGATCAGCACGAAGCTCGCCGCGAGCAGCATCTCGAAGCCGACGAAGAGGTTGAACAGGTCACCGGCCAGGAAGGCGTTGGTGATGCCGGCGGTCAGCACCAGGTAGGTCGGGTGGTAGATGCTCACCGGCGCGGACTCGCTGGTCTCGCTCCGGCCCTGGCCGATGGAGTAGAACAGCACGCACAGGATCACCGCCGAGGAGACCACCAGCATCAGCGCGGCGAGCTGGTCGGCGACCAGCACGATCCCCACCGGCGCGGGCCACCCGCCCACCTGCGTCACCACCGGCCCGTGCCGGTACGCCTGGACCAGCAGCGCGACCGCGACGACCAGGTTGCCGCTGAGCGCGACCACGCTGACGGTCCGCTGCGCCCGGGGCAGGTTGGCCAGGATCAGCGTCAGCGCGGCGCCGAGCAGCGGCACCACCACCGGCAGCGGCAGGAGTTGTCTCACCGGCGATCACCCGGCCCGTGCAGCCGGCGCCGGGCAGGCTCCGGGTCCACCTGCTCCGGGTCGTCGTCCGGGCCCTCCCCGCCGAGGTCGGCCTCGGGCACCTCGTTGCGCTCGGCGAGCTGCACGATCTGGCGGTCCTCCAGGTCGTCCTGCACCTCGTCGTCGCCGCCGAGATACCAGCTCCGGTACGCGACCGAGGCCAGGAACGCGGTCAGCCCGAAGGTGATCACGATGGCGGTGAGCACCATGGCCTGGGTCAGCGGATCACTGAACTCCTCGACCGCAGCGGTGCCCACCACCGGCGCCGCGCCGGACCGCCCGCCGAGCAGGATGAGCAGGTTCACCCCGTTGCCGAGCAGGATGACGCCGAGCAGGATCCGGGTCAGGCTGCGCTCCAGCAGCAGGATCACCCCGGTGGCCGCGAGCACGCCTACGGCGAGCACCAGCACCAGGGTCGGCCCCGCACCGCCCTGCCTCACCCCGGCTCCCCCTCCTCCTGCACGACCAGCCCCCGCTCGGACCGGCCGGACGCCTCGATGTGCCGGTCCACCTCGGCGCCGAGGCTGCGCAGGATGTCCAGCACCAGCCCCACCACGACCAGGTAGACGCCGACGTCGAAGAAGAGCGAGGTGACCACGTACGGCTCGCCCAGCCAGGGCAGCGGCAGGTCGATCTTGGCGCTCTCCAGCACGTCTCCGGTGGTCAGCAGGGACACCACGCCGCCACCGACGGAGATCGCCAGCCCGGCGCCGAGCACCGTGCCCGCGCCGACCGGGGCGCCCTCGGCCAGTTCGTACCGGCCGCCGGCGAGGTAGCGCAGGGCCAACGCGAGGCTCGCCACCAGCCCGCCGGCGAAGCCGCCGCCCGGGGCGTTGTGACCGGAGAAGAGCAGGAAGAACGAGAAGAGCACCACGGTGTGGAAGACCAGCCGGGTGACCACCTCGAAGACGATCGCGCGGCGCCGCTCCTGCAGCGTCGGGCCGCCGCTGAGCCAGACCGGCCGGGCGTCGCGCCGGGGCGCCCCCGACGGTTCGCCCCGGCGCGGGCGGGGGCCGGTGCGGGACCGCTCGAAGATCAGGCTGGCCACCCCGGTCGCGGCCACCACCAGCACCGACATCTCGCCCAGGGTGTCCCAGGCCCGGATGTCCACCAGGGTCACGTTGACCACGTTGCGGCCGTACCCCTCGACGACCGCGAGGTCGGGAAAGGCCGCGGAGATCGGCACGGCGGTCCGGGAGCCGGCGGCGGCCAGAGCGAGGCCGGCGAGGACCACCCCGACGCCGACGCCGATCCCCCGGCGGGCCCACCGGCTGCGGCGCAGCGGCCGGGCGGAGAAACGCTCCGGCAGCCGGCGCAGCACCAGCACGAAGACGGCGATGGTCGCCGTCTCGACCAGGAACTGGGTCAGCGCCAGATCGGGCGCGCCGTACAGCACGAAGATCATCGCGGTGCCGTAGCCGGTCACCCCGACCAGCAGCATCGCGGTCAGCCGCCGGCGGGCGCCGACCGCGAGCAGCGCCGCTACCGCGATGACCGCGGTGACCACCAGCTGCAACGGGCTGTCCCAGAGGGCGATCCGCGCGCGCCACGGGCGGGCGACCAGCAGCGTCGCGCCGGGCACGAGCACCAGCGCGAGCAGCACGGTGCCCAGGTACTGCGGCAGGGAACCCCGCTGGGTGGCGCCGGTGACCTCGATGGCGAGCCGGTCGAAGCGGCGGGTGACCCACTCGTACCCCTGGTTGCCGCCCACCGGCGAGCGGAGCCGGGTCAGCACCGGCGCGAGCGGACCGCGCACCGCGTGCAGCGCGAAGCCGCCGGCCAGCACCAGCGCCGACAGGCCCAGTGCCGGGGTCAGGCCGTGCCAGAGCGCCAGGTGCTCGTGCGGCGTCCCGAACAGCTCCGCGTACGGGCGCAGCGGCCGGTCCAGCGCGGCCACCGCAGGGCCGGCGACCAGGCCACCGACGGCGAGCAGCGCCGGCGGCAGCAGCATCGCCAGGGGCGCCCGGTCGACCTCGGTCGGTTCGGTGTCCGGGCGGGTGGCGAAGGCGCCCCAGAGGAAACGGATGCTGTACGCGACGGTGAGGGTGGTGCCGACGACCAGCCCGGCGAGGACGACCGGCCACTCGGCCAGCGCGGTGAAGACCGCCTCCTTGCCGACGAAGCCGAGCAGCGGCGGCACCCCCGCCATGGAGGCGGCGGCGAGCGCGGCGACGGCGGTCAGCACCGGCGCCCGCCGGCCCAGCCCGGACAGCTCCCGCAGGTCGCGGGTGCCGGCCTCGTGGTCGACGATGCCGACGACGAGGAAGAGCGCCGCCTTGAACAGGGCGTGCGCCAGCAGCATCACCACCCCGGCGAGCGCGGCGTCGGGGCTGCCGGCACCCATCACCACCACCAGCAGGCCGAGCTGGCTGACCGTGCCGTACGCCAGCAGCAGCTTCAGGTCGCACTGCCGCAACGCCGCCCAGCCCCCGGCGATCATCGTGACCAGGCCCAGGGTGAGCACCACCGGCCGCCACGGTCCGACGTGGGCGAGCACCGGGGCGAGCAGCCCGATCAGGTAGACGCCCGCCTTCACCATGGCCGCCGCGTGCAGGTACGCGCTGACCGGGGTGGGCGCGGCCATCGCCACCGGCAGCCAGGCGTTGAACGGCACGATCGCCGACTTGGCGAGCGCGCCGGTGAGGATCAGCAGCACCGCGGTGACCAGCGTCGCCCCGCCCGGCAGCGGCGCGGCGGCGATCTCCGACCAGCGGTAGCTGCCGGCGTGCCCGCCGAGGATCAGGAAGCCGACCAGCATGGCCAGGCCGCCCAGGGTGGTGACGGTCAGCGCCTGCGCCGCCGCCCAGCGGCTGGAGCGCCGCTCGGTGCTGTGGCCGATCAGCAGGTAGGAGAAGACGGTGGTCAGCTCCCAGAAGACGTAGAGCAGCAGCAGGTCGTCGGCGAGGACCAGGCCGAGCATCGCGCCGGCGAAGGCGACCAGCACCGCGACGAACCGGGCCAGCCCGGCGGAGTCGGCCGCGAAGTACCGGCCGCAGTACACCAGCACCAGCGCGCCGACGCCGCCGACCAGCAGGGTCATCAGCCAGGAGAGCGTGGTCAGCCGCAGCGCCACGTCGAGGTCGAGCTGGTCGATCCACCGGTACGTTTCGACGACGGCGCCGCCGTCGCGGACCGCCGGGGTACGGGTCAGCGCCCAGCCGAACGCGGCGGCCGGTGCCAGCGCGAGCGGGTAGCAGGCGCGCGGGCCCCACCGCCGGACCAGTAGCGGCGCGGCGAGGGCCGCCGCCAGGTGGAGGAGCAGCAGTACGAGCACGCGTCCTCCCCGGTCGAGCTGGCGGCGCGCGCCGGGCGGGAATGTCCCGGTCTGCACCGATCAGACGCCAGATCGGCGAGCGACGTGCCGTTTTCCGGAAATCACCCGCTGCGGCCCGTTCGCGGGCGGGGTGGCGGGCACCCCGGATGGCCCTGTCGAGCTGATGTCATGGATGACTCAGCGGTGGCCGCGGCGGGTCGCGGCGGCCGGACACATGCACCTCCGTGAGCGGTATGCCTGTCAGGAATATTTATGCCTCTCAGGCATATCGCTCACGAGCCCATCCGCCTCGCCGCGCTCTCACTCGCCGGCGGGCACCGGTCGGGAAATCTTCCGCCGCCAGGCGGCCCCGTTGCGCAACCGGGCGGCCGTGACCCGGCTGAACCCGTACGGGCACTCGGCCGGCTGTCGGCCATCACGTCCGTGCAGCCCGTGGTCCCGGCTGCCGGGGCCGGTCCGCGGGGCGACCGCGGCACGGACGAGCCCGGCGCCGGCACGGGCGGGTCGGGCGGTGCCGGTCAGCGCAGGGCGACGTCCCCGGCCGGCACGGCGGCCTCCCGGGCCGGGCGGCGGGTCTCGACCAGCAGGTCGGGACGGCCGAGCTGGACGACGACCTTGTTGACCACGCGCTGGGCGGCGGCGAGCGAGCGCACCGAGAGCAGGTTGCCCCGGCTCTCCCGGCGCAGGACGAAGTAGTGGACCGCGGCGCGCACCTGGCCCCGGTCGGCGGCGCTGGCCTGGGCGGTGGAGACGACCAGCTCGCGCAGGGAGCGGGCGAGGCGCTCGGCGAGCTCCAGCTCGGGGCCGCGCAGACTGCCCCGCACGGCCGCCAGGTGACTGTCTACCTTGCGGATCAGCACGTCGGTGGCGGGCGTGAAGCCGTGCTCCTCGACGGTCATCCGATCCCCTCCACCCGACGCTGCGTTGCGAGTGAAGTTACTTTATGTTGCGTGTCGCAAGCAAGCAGTTAGTTAAGACGTAACACCCATCCGAGCCGTAACCCGTCGCAGCGGGACAGACCGCGTCCGCGCCCCGCCGGTTGTCGCACCGGCGGGGCAGGATGGATGGCGTGACAGAGCAGGTGGGCGGGGCCGACGGCGCACGGGTGATGGCCGGCTTCGGCGCGGCGACCCGGGAGTGGTTCACGGCCGCATTCGCCGCGCCCACCCCGGCGCAGACGGGCGCCTGGCAGTCGGTCGCCGCCGGGCGCAACGCGCTGGTCGTCGCGCCGACCGGCTCCGGCAAGACGCTCGCCGCCTTCCTCTGGTCGCTGGACCGGCTGGCCAAGGAGCCGCCGCCCGCCGAGGCGCGGCAGCGCTGCCGGGTGCTCTACGTCAGCCCCCTCAAGGCGCTCGCGGTCGACGTCGAGCGCAACCTGCGCGGCCCGCTCGCCGGCATCCGGCAGGCGGCCACCCGGCTCGGCATCGCGCCTCCGGAGATCACCGTCGGGATGCGTACCGGCGACACCCCCGCCGACGAGCGGCGGGCCTTCGCGCGCACCCCGCCGGACATCCTCATCACCACGCCCGAGTCGCTGTTCCTGCTGCTCACCTCCGCCGCCCGGGATTCGCTGCGCGGCGTCGAGACGGTCATCGTCGACGAGGTGCACGCGGTCGCCGGCACCAAGCGCGGCGCACACCTCGCGCTCTCCCTGGAACGGCTCGACGAGCTGCTGGACGCCCCGGCGCAGCGGATCGGCCTCTCCGCCACGGTCCGGCCGATCGACGCCTGCGCCCGGTTCCTCGGCGGCGCCCGCCCGGTCGACGTGGTGCAGCCGGCCAGCGCCAAGACCATCGAGGTCAGCGTGCAGGTCCCGGTGGAGGACATGACCCGCCTCGACGAGCAGGAGCAGCCGGAGGACGACCTGGGCGGCCCGGGGCCGCGCCGGGCGTCGATCTGGCCGGCCGTCGAGGAACGGGTCTTCTCGCTGATCCGCGCGCACCGCTCGACCATCGTCTTCACCAACTCCCGGCGCAGCGCCGAGCGGCTCTGCGCCCGGCTCAACGAGCTCGCCGCCGAGGAGCTGGCCGCCGCGAGCGCCCCGGACGGCACGCCGCAGGCGGAGGGCAGGCCGGTCGGGTCCCACCGGCCGCCGGCCGAGGTGACGGCCCAGTCGGGCGAGGCAGCCGGCGCGCCGGCGGTGATCGCCCGTGCGCACCACGGCAGCGTCTCCCGCGAGGAGCGCAAGCACATCGAGGAGGCACTCAAGTCGGGTCAGCTTCCCGCCGTGGTGGCCACCTCCAGCCTGGAGCTCGGCATCGACATGGGCGCGGTCGACCTGGTGGTGCAGATCGAGGCGCCGCCGAGCGTCGCGGCCGGGCTGCAACGGGTCGGCCGGGCCGGGCACCAGGTCGGCGCGGTCTCCCGGGGCGTGGTCTTCCCCAAGCACCGCGGCGACCTGCTCTCCTGCACCGTGGTCGCCGAGCGGATGGCCGAGGGGGCCATCGAGGAGCTGCACTACCCGCGCAACCCGCTGGACGTACTGGCCCAGCAGGTCGTCGCGATGGTGGCCCTGGAGCCGTGGCGGGTCGGCGACCTCGCCGTGCTGGTCCGCCGGGCCGCCCCCTTCGCCGAGCTGCCCGACTCCGCACTGCACGCCGTGCTCGACATGCTCTCCGGGCGCTACCCGTCCACCGCCTTCGCCGAGCTGCGTCCCCGGCTGGTCTGGGACCGCGCCGCCGACGTGCTCACCGGCCGGCCCGGCGCCCAGCGGCTGGCGGTGACCAGCGGCGGCACCATCCCCGACCGGGGGCTGTTCGGGGTCTTCCTGGCCGGCGCGGAACGCGCCGCCCGGGTCGGCGAGCTGGATGAGGAAATGGTCTACGAGTCGCGGGTCGGCGACGTCTTCCTGCTCGGCTCCTCCTCCTGGCGGATCGAGGAGATCACCCCCGACCGGGTGCTGGTCTCCCCCGCCCCCGGGCAGGCCGCCCGGATGCCGTTCTGGAAGGGCGACCAGCTCGGCCGGCCGGTGGAGCTGGGTCGCGCCATCGGCGCCCGGGTCCGGGCCCTGCTGCGGCAGAGCGACGAGACCGCGATCGCCGCGCTGCGCGCCGGCGGGCTGGACGACTGGGCCGCCGGCAACCTGATGGCGTACCTGCGCGAGCAGAAGGCCGCGACCCGCTCGTTGCCGGACGACCGCACGGTGGTGGTCGAACGGTTCCGCGACGAGCTGGGCGACTGGCGGCTCGCCGTGCACAGCGTGCTCGGCGCCCGGGTCAACGGGCCGTGGGCGCTGGCGATCGGCCGCCGGCTGGCCGAACGCTACGGGGTCGACGCCCAGGTCATGCCCTCGGACGACGGCATCGTGGTGCGGCTGCCCGACACCGCCGAGGAGCCGCCCGGCGCCGACGTGGTGGTCTTCGAGCCCGACGAGATTGCCCAGCTGGTCGAGGAGTCCGTGGGCACCTCGGCGCTCTTCGCCTCCCGGTTCCGCGAGTGCGCCGCCCGGTCGCTGCTGCTGCCCCGCCGCGACCCGCGCCGCCGCCAGCCGCTCTGGCAGCAGCGGCAGCGCGCCGCGCAACTGCTCGACGTCGCCCGGGAGTACGCCGACTTCCCGGTCACCCTGGAGGCCGCCCGGGAATGCCTGCAGGACGTCTTCGACCAGCCGGCCCTGGCCGAGCTGATGCGCGACCTGACCGCCCGCAAGGTGCGCCTGGTCGAGGTGGAGACCGACCGGCCGTCGCCGTTCGCCCGCTCGCTGCTCTTCGGGTACGTCGGCGCCTTCCTCTACGAGGGCGACGCCCCGCTGGCCGAACGCCGGGCCGCCGCGCTCGCGCTGGACTCCGCCCTGCTCGGTGAGCTGCTCGGCCGGGTCGACCTGCGCGAGCTGCTGGACCCGGCGGTGCTCGCCGAGACCGAACGCCAGCTGCGCTGGTTGACCGACCAGCGCCGGCCGCGCGACGCGGAGGACGTCGTCGAGCTGCTCCGGGTGGTCGGCGACCTCTCCGAGGCGGAGCTGGCCGAGCGGGGCGCTCCGCTGCCGTGGCTGAGCGAGCTGGAGGCCGCCCGCCGGGTGCTGCGGGTCCGCGTCGCCGGCGAGGAACGCTGGGTGGTGGTCGAGGATGCCGCCCGGCTGCGCGACGCGCTCGGCGTGGCGCTGCCGGTCGGGGTGGCCGAGGCGTACCTGGCGCCGGTGGCCGATCCGCTCGGCGACCTGGTGGCCCGGTACGCCCGCACCCACGGGCCGTTCGCGGCGGCCACCTGTGCCGCCCGCTTCGGCCTCGGGGTGTTCGTGGTGGAGCAGGCGCTGCGCCGGCTCGCCGCCACCGGGCGGGTCGTCTCCGGCGAGTTCGCCCCGGACACCGTCGGCACCCAGTGGTGCGACGCCGAGGTGCTGCGGCTGCTGCGCCGGCGCAGCCTGGCCGCGCTGCGCCGGGAGATCGAGCCGGTGCCGCCCCGGGCCCTCGCGGCGTTCCTGCCCCGCTGGCAGCAGGTCGGCTCGTCGGCGCGGGGGGTGGAGGCGCTGGCCGCCACCATCGAGCAGGTGCAGGGGGCGGCGGTGCCGGCGTCCGCGCTGGAACGGCTGGTGCTGCCCGCCCGGGTCGCCGACTACTCCCCGGCCCAGCTCGACGAGCTCTGCGCCAGTGGCGAGGTGCTCTGGGCCGGAGCCGGGGCGATCTCCGGCGGCGACGGCTGGGTCACCCTCGCGTACGCCGACGCCGCGCCGTTGCTGCTGTCGCCGCCGGACGAGGCGCTGAGCCTCACCCCGCTGCACGAGGCGGTCCTCGACGCGCTCGCCGACGGGCAGGCGCTCTTCTTCCGGTCGCTGTCCGACCGGGTGGGCGCCACCGACGACGCGGCGCTGACCGGCGTCATCTGGGACCTGGTCTGGGCCGGTCACCTCACCAACGACACCCTCGCCCCGCTGCGGGCCGTGCTCGGCGGCGGCGGGGCGCACCGGTCCCGGCCGTCCGCGCCGCGCACCCGCTACCGCCGTCCGGGCCGGGTGGCGCTGCCCACCCGCGGTGGGCCGCCGACCGTGGCCGGCCGCTGGTCCCGGCTGCCGGAGCGGGACACCGACCCGACCCGCCGCTCCGCGGCGCTGGCCGACCTGCTGCTGGAGCGGCACGGGGTGGTGACCCGGGGCGCGGTGGTGGCCGAGCAGGTGGTCGGCGGCTTCGCCGCGGTCTATCCGGTGCTCTCCGCGCTGGAGGAGCGCGGCGCCGCCCGGCGCGGCTACTTCGTCGAGGGGCTGGGCGCGGCCCAGTTCGCCGTGCCCGGGGCGGTGGACCGCATCCGGGCGCTGGCCGACCCGGCCGACGGGGGGCGGGGCTGACCGGAGAACGCCGCTCGGCCGACCGGCCGGTGCCGCTCCGTCACCGCAT
>NZ_JBPQTL010000035.1:0-53880 GCF_051386295.1 Micromonospora sp. URMC 105
CCCCCCCCCCCCCCCCCCCCCCCCGCAACCGTCAGCGGTCCTCGGTGCCACCGGCCCCGTAGCGGGGCGGCGCGGTCCACGGCGACTCCGTGCCGGTGCGCCGGGGCAGCGGCTCGGTGGGGGTGTTCAGATCCGGGTAGCCGAGGGTGAGTGGGGCGGTGTCCTGCTCGCTCCGCGATCCGCCGGCCGACCAGTCGCCCAGCGGGAAGGTGTCGTCCGACGGTGTGTCGTCGGCCGGGGTCAGCTCCGCCCCGGCCGCCGGTGCCGCCGGCCAGCGCCGCCAGCGCTGCCCGCTGAAGGCCGCCATCAGCAGCAGCAGACCGATCAGGAACAGCGTGCCGTTCTGCACCGGCTCGTGCAGTGGCAGCGGGTCCCCGAGTACCTTCCAGCCGTCGGGGATTGCGTCGAGCACGGTGAACGGAGCGATGAACATCCCGATGTACGGGGTGATGAGCAACAGCCCGGCGACGACGGGGCCGAGCGGCGAGATGCGCAGGGTGCCGAGCAGGCCGAGCAGGATGCCGGCGACGCCGAGGTAGACGGCCGGCTCGATCAGGTTGGGCGTGCTGTACGTACCGATCTCCACCCAGCGGTTCACGGTCCGTTCCGACCCGTCCTGCCCGAGGGTGAGCAGCACCCAGGTGATGGGCGCCACCACCAGACCGGCGAGGAAGCTCCAGAGATGTCGCATCCGCGCACCGTACCGTTTCCTCCATGACCGAGCACCCCTCCGCCGCCCCGCCGGGCAAGCCGACCTCGTACTCCCGGGTCACGCTGAGCCGCATCATGACCGCCGTCGACGTGAACCTCTACGGGACGGTGCACGGCGGCGTGTTGATGAAGTTCGTCGACGACGTGGCGGGGGCCGCCGCGGCGCGGCACAGCGGGGGTACGGCCGTCACCGCCGCCATCGACGAGATCGTCTTCTCTGAGGCGGTCCGGGTGGGCGACCTCGTGCACGCGCACGCCCAGGTGAACTGGACCGGGCAGACCTCGATGGAGGTGGGCGTCCGGGTGGTCGCCGAGCGCTGGGACTCCGCCGAGGACGCGCCGGTCCGGGTGGCCACCGCGTACCTGGTCTTCGTCGGGGTCGACGTGGGCGGCGCGCCCCGGCCGGTCCGCCCGGTGCTGCCGGAGACCCCGGACGACGAGCGCCGCTTCCGGGAGGCCGAGATCCGCCGCGCCCACCGCCTGGCCCGCCGGCGAGCCATCCAGGCCCACCGGGCCGGCTGAGGCGCCCGCCCGGCCGACCCACACAGGTGGCCGGTCCGGCGTGTGGACCGGCCACGCCCCCTCACCGGCGTCGGGTGCGGAGAATGACGCGGTGAGGTAGGGCAAGATGGCGCCACGGCCCATGCACGACGTGGTGTGGGGCCCGAGGGAGGGTGGAGCAGTGGGTGACGTGCTGTGGACGCCGCCGGCGGACGTACTCCAGCGGTCGCGGATCGGGAACTACCTGCGCTGGCTGCGGGAGCACCGCGGGCTGGACTTCGCCGACTACGACGAGCTGTGGCGGTGGTCGGTCGAGGACCTGGACGGCTTCTGGCGCTCGATCTGGGACCACTTCGAGGTCATCGCCCACACCCCGCCGACGGCGACCCTCACCGATCCGGCGATGCCCGGCGCCCGCTGGTTCCCCGGGGCGACGCTCAACTACGCCGAGAACGTGCTGCGGATGCCGGGCCGCGCCGACGACGACCCGGTGGTGCTCGCGCACGGCCAGACCCGCGCGCCGGTCACGCTGACCGCGGCGCAACTGCGGGAGCAGGTCCGCCGGGTGGCGGCCGGGCTGCGCCGGCTCGGCGTGGTCGCCGGGGACCGGGTGGCCGCGTACGCCCCGAACATCCCCGAGACGTACGTGCTGCTGCTCGCCACCAGCAGCCTGGGCGCCATCTTCTCCTCCTGCGCGCCCGAGTTCGGCACCCGCAGCGTCACCGACCGCTGGCAGCAGATCGAGCCGAAGGTGCTGGTGGCGGTGGACGGCTACCGGTACGGCGACAAGCCGGTGGACCGGCGCGGCGAGGTCGCCGCGATCCGGGCCGCCCTGCCCTCGCTGGCGCACACCGTCGGCATCGCCTACCTCGACCCGGCGGGCCCCGTACCCGAAGGCGCGCTGGGCTGGGACGAGCTGGCCGCGGAGACCGACGAGCCGCTGACCTTCGCCCCGGTGCCGTTCGACCACCCGCTGTACGTGCTCTACTCCTCCGGCACCACCGGCCTGCCGAAGCCGATCGTGCACGGCCACGGGGGCATCCTGCTGGAGCACCTGAAGATGCTCGCCCTGCACCACGACCTGGGCCCGGCCGACCGGTTCTTCTGGTTCACCACCACCGGCTGGATGATGTGGAACTTCCTGGTCTCCGGCCCGGCGGTGGGGGCGGCGATCGTGCTCTTCGACGGCAACCCGGGCCACCCCGACCTGGGTGCGCTCTGGCGGCTGGCCGAGGAGACGCAGACGACGTACTTCGGCACCTCGGCGCCGTTCCTGCTGGCCTGCCGCAAGGCGGGCCTGGTGCCGAAGGAGATCGCCGACCTCTCCGCGCTGCGCGGGGTCGGCTCGACCGGCGCGCCGCTGCCCGCCGAGGGCTTCACCTGGGTGTACGAGACGGTCGGCGAGCGCCCGCAGCTGCAGTCCCTCTCCGGTGGCACCGACGTCTGCACCGGTTTCGTCGGCGGGGTGCCGCTGCTCGCGGTGCACGCCGGGGAGATCACCTGCCGGGCGCTGGGCGCGAAGGTGGAGGCCCGCTCCGCCGACGGCACCCCGGTGATCGGCGAGCTGGGCGAGCTGGTGATCACCGCGCCGATGCCGAGCATGCCGGTGGGCTTCTGGAACGACCCGGACGGCCGCCGCTACTCCGAGGCGTACTTCGAGGTCTACCCCGGGGTGTGGCGGCACGGCGACTGGATCACCATCAACGACCGGGGCGGCTGCGTGATCACCGGCCGCTCCGACGCCACCCTCAACCGGGGCGGCGTACGGCTGGGCACCGCCGAGTTCTACTCGGTGGTGGAGGGGCTGGACGAGGTCGTCGACTCGGTGGTCGTGCACCTGGAGGACGACGAGGGCGGCGCGGGGGAGCTGCTGCTCTTCGTGGTCCTCGCCGACGGCCTGGAGCTGGACGACGCCCTGCGCAAGAAGATCTGCCGGGAGCTGCGGACCGCCCTGTCGCCCCGGCACGTGCCGGACGAGATCCACCAGGTGCGCGCCGTCCCGCGCACCCTCTCGGCGAAGAAGCTGGAGGTGCCGGTCAAGAAGATCCTCACCGGCACCCCGGTGGACTCGGCCGCCGCCAAGGGCGCCCTGGCCAACCCCGAGTCGCTGACCGCCTTCGCCGCCTTCGCCCAGCGCCGCACCACCGACCACGACACGCCCACCCCCGCCTGACGCCGGGGCGGGTCAGGCGAGGGTGCGGGTCACCTTCTCGGTCGCCACCCGGCTGTCCAGCCGGGTGGCGTCGAGGTTGCCGCAGAGGACGACGCTGGCGCGCCGCAGCAGCGGGGCGAGCAGCCAGTCGACCGGGTCGGGGTGGCGGGCGGCGTCGATCAGGAGCCGGTCGCCGGGGGTGGCGCCCAGCTCCGTCGCGCGGGCGTCCGCCCGGGCCAGCAGCGCCGCGTCCCCCGGGCCACCCGGGGAGTACGGCGTGAAGTGGTCCCCGTGGGTGCGTACCTCTACCACGTAGTCGGCGAAACCGGCCGGCAGCTCGCGCAGCGGGGCCGCGAACGGGGCGAGCGCGAGGGCGTACCGGTCCCCGGCCGGCCAGGCGTCCGCCTCGGCCACCCGGTCGGCGGCGGCGAAGAGCACGTCCACGTCACCCGGCGTGTCGGCCACCGTCAACCCGGCCGACCAGCAACCCAGCAGCACCGCGGCGGTCTGCCAGTGCGGCGGGAGCAGCACCCCGGCCGCGTCGCCGGGGGAGAGGGCCAGCTCGTCGACGAGCAGGTTGGCGGTCTTGGCGACCCAGTTCGCCAAGGTGGCACCGGACAGTTCGGTGCGCTCGCCGGTGGCGTCGTCGTACCAGGTCAGCAGGGGGCGGGCGGGGTCGGTCGCGATCGCGTCGGCGAAGACCCGGGCAATGTTCTCGGCCATCGGCGCGAACGATACGCCCCCGGGACCCGTACTCGATGTCGATGACAAGTCGGCGTACCGTCGGGTCGCAGTCAGCGTCCGGACCGGGCTCCGGCGTAGGCTTGCCCGGAGTGTTGTTCCCCACAGACCCGCCAGTTCAAGGAGTCGCCCCGTGACCGCCGGTCGCCCGCCCCGCGTGCTCATCGACGCCACGAGTGTCCCCGCCGACCGTGGCGGCGTCGGTAGATACGTCGACGGCCTCCTCGGCGCCCTCGGCACCGTGTGCGGTACGGGGGTGGACCTGGTCGTGGTCAGCCTCCGCACCGACCTGGAGCGCTACACCCGGATGCTGCCCGGCGCGGAGGTCATTCCCGCCCCGGCGGCCGTCGCGCACCGGCCCGCCCGCCTCGCCTGGGAGCAGACCGGCCTGCCGCTGCTCGCCCAGCAGGTCGGGGCGGAGGTGCTGCACTCGCCCTTCTACACCTGCCCGCTGCGGGCCGGCTGCCCGGTCACGGTCACCGTGCACGACGCGACGTTCTTCACCGAGCCGGAGCACTACGACAAGTCCCGGCGGACGTTCTTCCGCAGCGCGATCAAGACCTCGCTGCGCCGCGCCGACCGGGTGATCGTGCCGAGCAAGGCCACCCGCGACGAGCTGATCCGGCTGCTCGACGCCGATCCCACCCGGATCGATGTCGCGTACCACGGCGTCGACCACGCGGCCTTCCACGCCCCGAGCGAGGAGGAGAAGGCCCGGGTCCGGGCCCGGCTCGGGCTGGGCAACAGCAGCTACGTGGCTTTCCTCGGCGCCAAGGAGCCGCGCAAGAACGTACCCAACCTGATCCGTGGCTGGGCCCGCGCGGTGGCCGACCGGAACGACCCGCCGGCGCTGGTGGTGGCCGGAGGCCAGGGGCACGACGACGACATCGACCGCGCGGTGGCCGAGGTGCCGTCGCACCTGCGCCTGCTGCGCCCGGGTTACCTGCGCTACGCGGACCTGCCCGGCTTCCTCGGCGGCGCGCTGGTCGCCGCCTACCCGTCCTACGGCGAGGGGTTCGGGCTGCCGATCCTGGAGGCGATGGCCTGCGCGGCCCCGGTGCTCACCACCCCGCGCCTGTCCCTGCCCGAGGTCGGGGGCGACGCGGTCGCCTACACCAGCGAGGACCCGGATCAGATCGCCACCGACCTGGCCGCGCTCCTCGACGACGAGCAGCGCCGGCTCTCCCTGGCCAAGGCCGGTTTCGACCGGGCCAAGGAGTTCACCTGGGGGTCCAGCGCCGAGGTGCACATCGCGGCGTGGAGCCGGGCGCGGTCCTGAGCGTGCGACGACCGGAGGAACGACCCCGCGTCCGCCCCGAGCCGGTTCGGGCATGATGTGCTGATGCTCTACGCCGTCATCCCGGCGGGTGGCAGCGGCACCAGACTGTGGCCGCTGTCCCGCGCGGGGCACCCCAAGTTCCTCCACCCCCTCACCGGCACCAGCGCCTCGCTGCTCCAGGCGACCGTGAACCGGTTGGCGCCGCTGACCACATCGGACCGCATCCTGGTCGTCACCGGGGCGGCTCACGCGGCGGCGGTGGCCCGGCAGCTCACCGGGCTGCCCGAGGAGAACATCCTGGTGGAGCCCTCGCCACGGGACTCCTGCGCGGCGATCGCGCTGGCCGCCGCGGTGATCGCGCAGCGGGACCCGGAGGCGGTGATGGGCTCCTTCGCGGCCGACCACCTGATCCGTGACCCGGAGGCCTGGGTGGAGACGGTGCGCGCGGCGGTACGCGGCGCCGAGCGGGGTCTGCTGATGACGGTGGGCATCACCCCGACCCGCGCCGAGACCGGGTACGGCTATCTGGAGACCGGCGAGCCGACCGGCGACGGTCCGCTGCGCCCGGTGACCGAGTTCAAGGAGAAGCCGGCCGCGCCGGTCGCCGAGGCGTACCTGCGTTCGGGGCGGCACCTCTGGAACGCCAGCATGTTCGTCTGGCGGGTGGACGTCTTCCTCGCCGAACTGGCCCGCCAGCAGCCGGCCCTGCACGCCGGGGTGAGCGCCATCGCCGCCGCCTGGGGCACCCCCGAGCAGGACGACATCCTGGGCACGGTCTGGCCGACGCTGCCGAAGATCTCCGTCGACTACGCGGTGATGGAGGGCGCGGCGACCGCCGGCAGGGTCGCGACGGTCCCCGGCGACTTCGGCTGGAACGACGTCGGCGACTTCCACACCCTCGGTGACGTGCTCCCCGCCGATCCGGCCGGCAACGTGGTGCTGGGCTCCGACGCCAAGCCGGGCGTGCTGCTGCACGACTGCGACGACCTGGTGGTGGTGGCGCAGTCCGGCCGGCTGGTGGCCGCGCTCGGGGTGCGGGACCTGATCGTGGTGGACACCCCGGACGCGGTGCTGGTCTGCCCGCGCGAGCGCGCCCAGGACGTGAAGCTCCTGGTCGACCAGCTCAAGGAGCGGGGCGAGGAGGGGCTGGTCTGACCCGCCGCGCCGCCGCTGACCCGGTCAGCGGCGGCGGCGCAGCGCGGCCAGGGCGGGTGCGACGAGCTGGACCGTCCCGCCGGCCAGCGGCTCGGGCAGCCGGTCCGGCGGGAACCAGCCCAGCGCCTCGGACTCGTCGCTGACCCGTTCCACCGCGCCGGGTGGGGCGAAGACCGCGAAGCGTACGTCGTGGTGCAGCGAGCCGCCCTGGCATGCCACCGGGTGGATGTCCACGTCGATCGGCACCGGGTCGACGACCAGCCCGGCGATCCCGGACTCCTCGGTCGCCTCGCGCAGCGCGGCCCCGGCGAGGGTGCGGTCGACCGGCTCGCAGTGCCCGCCGAGCTGCACCCACCGGCGGAACTTGCCGTGCAGGCAGAGCAGGACCC
Source organism: Micromonospora sp. URMC 105 (assembly GCF_051386295.1). Classification (NCBI taxonomy): domain Bacteria; kingdom Bacillati; phylum Actinomycetota; class Actinomycetes; order Micromonosporales; family Micromonosporaceae; genus Micromonospora; species Micromonospora sp. URMC 105. The sequence goes on from NZ_JBPQTL010000035.1 coordinate 6,929, forward strand.
GCGCGCCGGTGGCGTCGAGCACCAGCGCGCTGGCGGTGACGTGCCCGGGCCGGTGGCTCCGGCTCATCGCCACCGGACCGGCGGCCAGCAGCTCCAGGGTGCGCTCGCACGCCTCGGCGGCGGCGGGGCTGGTCGCCGCCCATTCGCGTAGCAGCGCCACCGCGTCGGCGTGCAGCGCTGCCGCTCCGTCCGGTCCGCTCGGGCCGGGGCGGGGCGTCGGATGGGGGCGGGGTGTCGGGGTGGGAAGGTCGGGCACTCCGACACTCTACGAGCGGCGGCTCCGTACCCTGGCCCGGTGAGCCTGCGACTCGTCGAGTTCCTCGTGGCCGGCAACGAGGCCAGCGATCTGCTGCCGGTCCGTTCTCCGGCGCTGCTGCGCGCGTACGGCGCCCGGCGCGGGTTCTGGACGGTGCTGGACGAGGGCCCGGTGGAGCGCTGCCTGGCCCTGCTGCTGGAACGCGCCGACGGCGAGTGGGTCGCCCAGCACGTGCCCGCCGACGCCGGGCCGGAGAACGGCCGCACCGAGGACGGCGAGGCGCTGGCCCACCACGACGGCTGGGTGTACGTCTTCGGCTCACACTTCGGCTCGAAGGCCGGTCCGCTGCGCCCGCGCCGGGCGTTCGTGGCTCGGTTCCGGGAGGACGACGCGGCGGCGGCGACCCTGCCGGTGCAGGTGGTGCGCAACCGGTTCCGGGTGCACCGGGTGGTCAACGACGCGCTGGCGAAGGCGCCGTTCGCCCCGCTGCCGCCCGGGGACCGGGTCCGCCGCCGGTTCATCGTCGAGACGCTGGCCCGGGGCACCGCCCGGGCGAAGAGCTGGGTGAGCCGGCTGGCCGAGGACGACCTGCCGCTGAACGTCGAGGCCGCCGCGTTCACCCCGGACGGCACGGTGCTGCTCGGGCTCCGCTTCCCGGTGACCGCCGCCGGTGAGCCGATCCTGGTCGAGCTGGCCGGGGTGCCGGAGATGTTCGCCGAGGGCGGGCTGTGGCCGGTGGCCGGCCGGGCGTACGCGCTGACCGGGGTGACGCCGCCGGGCGCGCTGGCCGGCTTCCGCGCGATCGCCCCGACCGCCGACGGTGGCTACGCGGCGGTCATCGGCTCGATCGACGCGCTGGGCAAGGGCTCGGTGCTGCTGGACGACCATCCGGCGGGTGGTCCGGTGACCTCCCGGCACGTGCGCTTCCGCCGGGCGCCGGCGGCCGACGACCACCTGGTCGCCGGGGAGCTGGTGGCCGACCTGGCGCCGTTGCACCACGTGGAGGGTCTGGCCGAGCTGGACGGGAGCTGCTTCTACGTCACCGACGAGGACCACCGGGTCGCACTCTGGATCGGCTGACGGGCCCGGGGCGCGGGGCGCCCGGGGACACCTCTGCGGACCAGGGCCGCAGACCCTCGTGGTGTCTCCCGGGCACTCCCATCGCCCCCAGGCGTCCCGGCCGGGTGGCTGGTGGACCCCTTCGCACCGCCTGACCGGGCAGTAGGAGCATGCCAACCGGTGGTCGGGGGCGTCGAGGTCTTTCAGCTCTGGCTTAAAAGTGGAGGTAAGTGCCGGGCGGGTAGAGTGCACAGGGTCGGTGGGCAACCCCCCTGCCCGCCCTCGGGAGCCTTCCATGCTGACGATTCACTTCTCCCAGGAGGACATCCTCCGGACCCGGGTGGCCCCGGCGGCCGACCCGATCTGGGAGCTGGTGCTGAGTCTGCATCTGCTGCAGGGCCGCAGCCGGGACCCGCTGATGGCGCACTGGCGCCGGGGCGTCGCCCGCGAGCTGCGCCGTGACGTCACCTCCGACCAGCTCCGGCTGCTCTTCGCGCTGAACCCGCCGCGCGGCTACTTCCCCGACTTCCTCACCCCGTACGAGAGTGTGGCGGGGTTCGAGGCGGGGCTGGAGGCCGTCCGGGCCACCCCGATCGACCTGCTGAACCGGGACCTGACCGTGCTGGCGGGGGCGAATTCGCTGCCCTCCTCGGCCGGCGCGCTGGCCCGCGGCGAGCCGGAGGTGCTCCAGCTCCTGACCGACTCGATGACGCAGTACCGGTCGGTGGCGCTGGAGCCGTACTGGGGGCGGATCCAGGCGGCGGTGGAGGCGGACCGCAACCGCCGGGCCCGGGCCCTGCTCGACGGCGGCGTGGAGGGGCTGTTGTCCAGCCTGCGCCCCGCGATGCGGTGGGATTCCGGCCGGCTGATGGTGCACGACTACCCGCACAGCCGCGAGCTGCACCTGGACGGGCGCGGGCTGCTGCTGGTGCCCTCGTTCTTCTGCGCGCGTACCCCGGTGGCGCTGCTCGACCCGGCGCTGCCCCCGGTGCTGGTCTATCCGGTGGACCGGCTGGGCGGGCTGGCCCCGGCGCCCGGCGAGGGAGCCGGCCCGACCCGCGACGGGGTCGGTCGGGAGGCGCTCGCCGCGCTGCTCGGCCGGACCCGGGCCGCCGTGCTGGAGGCCAGCGACGACGGCTGCACCACCGGCGAGGTGGCCCGGCGGCTGCACATCTCGCCGGCGGCCGCCAGCCAGCACACCGCCGTGCTGCGCAACGCCGGGCTGCTGGTCAGCCAGCGCGACCGCAACACGGTGCTGCACACCCTGACCCCGCTGGGCCGGGCCATGCTCGACGCCTGACCCGGCCCCGGCGTCAGATCGCCAGGCAGGCGCTGGCCGTGCTGCCCGCCGGTGGTGGCAGCAGCGCCGACGGCACGCCCTCGGCGGCCAGCGCGGTGCGCAGCCGCTGCAGGTCGGCGCCGAAACGCACCAGGTCCGGCCGGTCGACGGGGGTGGGGGCCGCCCCGAGGATCAGCCCGGTGGCCCGCGCCGGCCAGCCGGGCACGGTGGCGGCCAGGCCGGCGCGTACCTCGTCGTCGGTGACGTGGGTGAAGGCGGTGCCGGGCGCGACCACGTCGGCGACCGCGGCGACGGCCCGCTGCACGGCCGCCGGGTCGGCCGGGGCCGGGCCGGTGTCGTCGGCGAGGGTCGCGGCGGAGCGCAGGCCGGCCGCCCGCGCCTCGGCGGTGCCGAGCGAGAAGAGGTCCATCGTCGCGTCCCGGACCAGGACGGACGCGCCCGCGCCGTCGTCGCTACGACCGGCGCCCAGGTAGCCGCGGATCACCGCGACCGGCACCTGGTCGCACTTGCCCTTGATCAGTTCGCCGGCGCCGGCCAGCTCGTCCACCACGGCCATCTGGGTCAGGTGCAGCTCGTTGCCGTACGGGTCGACCTCGCCCCGGTGGTCCCGGATGGCCGACATGCCGGCCACGCCCAGCGCCACGTCGGTGAGCCCGTTACGCCAGGGCCGACCCATGGTGTCGCTGACGATCACCGCCACGTCGACGCCGTAGCGCTCGTGCAGGGCGGCGCGCAGCGCCCGCGCGGAGGCGTCCGGGTCCTTGGGCAGCAGCACCAGGCGGCTCCGGTCGACGTTGGAGGCGTCGATCCCGGCGGCGGCCATCACGAAGCCGTGGTGGGTCTGGACGATCCGGGTGGCGCCCCGGCTGGCCACCACCCGCGCGGTCTCGGCGGCCAGCACCTCGTCGCGCGCGGCCACCCGTTCCGGCCCGTCCACCGGTACGTCGACCAGCCGGCCCTCCGCCTTGGAGACGATCTTGCTGGTGACCACCAGCACGTCGCCGTCGCGCAGCCACGGCGCGGCGGTCGCGATCAGCGCCGCCAGGTCGTCGCCCTCGGTCACGTCGCCGATGCCCGGCACCGGCAGGATCTCCAGTTTCACACCAGCTCCAACGCGGCCCGCACCATCTGCGCGGTGGCCGCCTCGTCGGTCATCCGCAGCGGCGCGGACCGCACCGCCACCCCCGGGACCACCGTGCCCTCGTCCTCCGGCGCGACCAGCCAGCCGTCGAGCAGGCCGCCCTCGCCGCGGCCGCCGTAGAGCCGGCCCACCCCGGCCGCGCTGCACTCCACACCCAGCACCGACAGGCACCGGTCGGCCATGCCGCGCACCGGAGCGCCGCCGATGATCGGGGAGACCCCGACCACCCGGGCCGGACCCTGGGCCACCGCGTCGCGCAGCCCCGGCACGGCGAGCACCGGGGCGACGCTCACCACCGGGTTGCTCGGCGCGATCAGCACGGCGTCCGCGCCGGCGATCGCCTCCAGCACGCCCGGCGCCGGCTTCGCGCTCTCCGCACCGACGAAGACGAACCGGTGGGTGGGGATGTCCGCCCGGTAGCGCACCCACCACTCCTGGAAGTGGATCGCCCGCTGCCCCTCCTCGCCGTCCACCACGACGTGGGTCTCCAGGCGGTCGTCGGTGGCCGGCAGCATCCGTACGCCGGGCTGCCAGCGGCTGGTCAGCGCCTCGGTCACCGCGGAGAGCGGATAGCCGGCGTTGAGCATGGTGGTCCGTACCAGGTGGGTGGCGATGTCCTTGTCACCCAGCCCGAACCAGCTCGGCTCCGCGCCGTACGCGGCCAGCTCCGCCTTGACCGTCCAGGTCTCGCCGACGCGTCCCCAGCCGCGTTCCGGGTCGGCGCCGCCGCCCAGCGTGTACATGACGCTGTCCAGGTCGGGGCAGACCTTGAGCCCGTGCAGGAGCAGGTCGTCGCCGACGTTCACCACGGCGGTCACCTCGGCGCCCACCTCACGGGCGTACGACCGGACGCCGAGCAGGAATCGGGCGCCCCCGATTCCGCCGGTCAGAACCACGATGCGCATGACGTCCATCCTCGCGTACGCGACGCCTGCGGTCCGTCGGTGGCCCGGGAGACTAGGCTCACGTCGGCATCTGTCCGTTTCGCCCGAGGGAGAACTCGTGACCAGCCCCGCCGAGCCGGCGCCGAACGACGCGACGCAGGCCCGCCAGCTCACCAGGCCACTGCGCGAACTGGCCGCGCTCGTGCTGCTCGGCGCGAACGCCGTGCTGCTCTTCGTCGGACTGATCCGGCTGCTCGCGCCGACCTCCGAGTACAGCACCTTCTCGGGCCGGGCGGGCAGCACCTTCTTCACCTTCGTCGGCATCGAGGCGACGGTCCTGCCGCTGCTGGCCGTCCTGCTCGCCACGCACGTGTCGCCGGTCGTCGGGCGGGCCAAGCAGATCACCCAGGTCGCCGTCGGCGAGTACGCCTTCGGCGCGCTCTTCGGCACGCTGACCTTCCTGATCTGGCTGGTCGGCCGGCTGGCCGAGGCGGAGGTGCTGGACGGCCTGCTCGGGCTGCTGACTCGGGCCGCCTGGTCCGCGGTCTTCGCCGTCGCCGCGTTCGTGGTCTACCGGATCTGGCGGACGTTCTACTACGTCCCCCGCCCCAAGCCGCAGCCCGGCGTGTACGGCCAGCCACAGCCCGGCTGGCCGCAGCAGTCCGGCCAGGGCGGCTACCCGTTCGCCGGTTACCCGCCCCCGGGGCAGCCCGGCGGTCACCCCGGCACCGGTTTCCCGCCGGCCGGCCAGCCCGGTGGCCACCCGCCCGCGGGTTACCCGTCCGCCGGCCAGTACGGCCAGCCGGCCCCCTCCTCGGCCCCGCCGTTCGGCACCGCTGGGCAGTCCGCCCCGCCGTTCGGTGCGGCCGGCCAGCCCGCGCCGCCGTTCGCGGGCCCGAACACGGCGCCGCCGTTCGGGCAGCCGCCGTCGGCCGACCCGACCCAGACCATTCCGCGCCAGCCGGGCGAGGCGGCCGGACCGGCGGCGTCGCCCGGCGGTGAGGACGCCGACCGGACCCAGCGCTTCCACCGGGACGACCCGAACACCCCGCGCTGATCCGAGCCGCACCGGTGTGGGGGTGACACCTCAGCGGCAGCACGACGGCGCTGAGGTGTCACGCCACGGTGACGCCGCGTGGCCGGGTGCGGCCGGGATCGTTCTCACACCGTCCTTCGTGCCCGTCCGGCCGTCCGGCCCAGCACATAGGCTGAGCGGATGGCTGACCGCACCGATCCCGCTCCGACCGAGGCGAGCGTGCAGCGCGCGCTGCGCCGGGCGGCCACCGGCCGCGCACTGGACGTCGCGGAGGCGACCGCACTGCTGGCGGCCCGGGGAGCCGAGCTCGACGAGCTGCTCCGCGTCGCCGGGGAGATCCGGGACGCGGGGCTGCGCGACGCCGGCCGGCCGGGCGTGGTGACGTACTCCAAGAAGGTCTTCATTCCGCTGACCCGGCTCTGCCGGGACCGCTGCCACTACTGCACCTTCGCGACGGTGCCGCACCGACTGCCGGCCGCCTTCCTGGAGCAGGACGAGGTGCTGGCGATCGCCCGGCAGGGCGCGGCGCTGGGCTGCAAGGAGGCCCTCTTCACCCTCGGTGACCGGCCGGAGGAGCGCTGGCCGGCGGCCCGCCAGTGGCTGGACGAGCGCGGGTACGACTCCACCCTGGACTATCTGCGCGCCTGCGCCGTGGCGGTGCTGGAGGAGACCGGCCTGCTGCCCCACCTCAACCCGGGCGTGCTGTCCTGGTCGGAGCTGCAACGGCTCAAGCCGGTCGCGCCGAGCATGGGGATGATGCTGGAGACCACCGCCACCCGGCTCTGGTCGGAGCCGGGCGGCCCGCACTTCGGCTCCCCGGACAAGGAACCCGCGGTGCGGCTCCGCGTGCTCGACGACGCCGGCCGGATCGGGGTGCCGTTCACCACCGGCATCCTGATCGGCATCGGCGAGACCCCGGCCGAGCGGGTCGACGCCGTCTTCGCGATCCGCCGGGCGCAGCGGGAGTACGGCCACCTCCAGGAGGTGATCGTGCAGAACTTCCGCGCCAAGCCGGACACCGCCATGCGCGGCATGCCCGACGCGCAGCTGCACGACCTGGCTGCCACCGTGGCGGTGACCCGGCTGCTGCTCGGCCCGAAGGCCCGCATCCAGGCCCCGCCGAACCTGATCGAGGGCGAGTACGACCTGCTGCTGCGCGCCGGCATCGACGACTGGGGCGGGGTGTCGCCGCTGACCCCGGACCACGTCAATCCGGAGCGGCCCTGGCCGCAGCTCGACGAACTGGCCCGGCACACCGAGAAGTCCGGCTTCACCCTGCGCGAGCGGCTGACCGTCTACCCCGAGTACGTCCGGGCCGGCGACCCCTGGCTGGACCACCGGCTGCTGCCGCACGTCGGCGCGCTGGCCGACCCGGAGACCGGGCTCGCCGTCGAGTCCGCCCGGCCGGTCGGGCGGCCCTGGCAGGAGCCCGACGAGACGTACGGCGGGCGGACCGACCTGCACGTCACCATCGACACCACCGGGCGTACCGAGGACCGGCGCGGCGACTTCGACAGCGTCTACGGCGACTGGTCCGCCGTCGCCGGCAAGGTGAGCGCGGGGGCCACCGGCGGTGGCGGTGACGCCGACGTACGCGCCGGGTTGCGACTGGCCGCCGACGACCCGGCGGCGCTGCTCGAGCCCCGGCACGCCGACCTGGCGCTGGCGCTCTTCGGCGCGGACGGCCCGGCGCTGGACGAGCTGTGCCGGCTGGCCGACGACGTCCGGCGCGACACCGTCGGCGACGACGTCACCTACGTGGTCAACCGCAACATCAACTTCAGCAACGTCTGCTACGTGGGCTGTCGATTCTGCGCCTTCGCCCAGCGGGAACGGGACGCCGACGCGTTCCGGCTCTCGGTGGAGCAGGTCGCCGACCGGGCCGAGGAGGCCTGGGCGGCCGGGGCCACCGAGGTCTGTCTCCAGGGCGGGATCGACCCGAAGATGCCGGTGACCGGCTACGCCGACCTGGTCCGGGCGATCAAGGCGCGGGTGCCGGGGATGCACGTGCACGCCTTCTCCCCGATGGAGATCGTCACCGCCGCCGCCAAGGCCGGCGTGCCGGTGAAGGAGTGGCTGACCCGGCTGCGCGAGGCCGGGCTGGACACCATCCCGGGCACCGCCGCGGAGATTCTCGACGACGACGTGCGGTGGGTGCTCACCAAGGGCAAACTGCCGGCCGCCGCCTGGGTCGACGTGGTCGCCACGGCCCACGAGCTGGGCATCCGGTCCAGCTCCACGATGATGTACGGCCACGTGGACCACCCCGGGCAGTGGCTCGCGCACTTCCGGGTGCTGGCCGGGGTGCAGGACCGCACCGGCGGGTTCACCGAGTTCGTGGCGCTGCCGTTCGTGCACACCAACGCGCCGATCTACCTGGCCGGCATCGCCCGCCCGGGGCCCACCTGGCGGGAGAACCGGGCGGTGCACGCGATGGCCCGGCTGCTGCTGCACGGCCGGATCGACAACATCCAGTGCTCCTGGGTGAAGCTGGGCGACGCCGGCACCGTGGCGATGCTCCAGGGCGGCTGCAACGACCTGGGCGGCACGCTGATGGAGGAGACGATCTCCCGGATGGCCGGCTCCGGCAACGGTTCGGCGCGTACCGAGGAGCAGTTGCGGGCCATCGCGGCGGCCGCCGGCCGTCCGGCGCGCAAGCGGACGACCGCGTACGGTCACCACTCCGCGTAGCGTCGAACCTTTCCCCGGCACCGGCCGTACCACTGGTCGCCGGCGGCGGTTGAGGCGAGGGCCGCCGCCGGCAGCCCCTCGCGAGCCACCGCGGGCGCGTACGCGCCGCCGGAGGAAAGGTGCCCCATGACGAGTGACGAGCGGAAGCGGCCCTGGCCGCGACTGACCCGCCGGCAGACGTTGACCGCCGCGGCGAGCGCCACGCTCGGCGCCGCCGCCCTCACCGTGCCGGGCCTGTCGGCCGCCCAGAACGCCCCGTCGGCCGCCGGCGCGAAGGACGACCCGATCGTGGTCCACCTGCGCGACGCCGCCTCCGGGACGATGGACGTCTTCGTCGGCACGTCCCGGATCGAAGTACGCGACCGCGGGCTGGCGGACCGGTTGCGGCGCGCCGCCGGGCGGCGCTGATGTCCTCTCACCGCGAAGCACCCGAGATCAGCAAGGACCCGGTCGCCGACAGCTCCGACCTGTACGCGTTCGTCAGCCCCGACCGGCCCGACTCGGTGACGCTGATCGCCAACTACGTGCCGTTGCAGCTCCCCTCCGGCGGACCGAACTTCTTCGAGTTCGGCGACGACGTGCGGTACGAGATCCACATCGACAACGACGGTGACGGCCGTCCCGACGTGACCTACCGGTTCGAATTCAGCACCGAGATCACGAATCCGAACAGCTTTCTCTACAACACCGGCCCGATCGACTCGTTGGACAGCGAGAACTGGAACCGGCGCCAGTTCTACCGGCTGACCCGGGTGGCCGACGGCCGGGAGCACGTGCTCGCGCACAAGCTGCCCTGCCCGCCGTGCAACGTCGGCCCGCTCTCCACCCCGAACTACGCGCAGCTGGCCCGGCAGGCGACGTACCGCCTCTCCACGGGGGAGCGGGTCTTCGCCGGGCAGCGCGCGGACGGCTTCTTCGTCGACCTGGGCGCCATCTTCGACCTGGGTACGCTGCGGCCGTTCCAGCAGTTGCACGTGGCCGGCAAGAAGCTGTTCAAGACCGAGGGCGAGCCGGTCAACGCCGTGGACCGGATGAACGTGCACAGCATCGCGGTGCAGGTGCCGCTGAGCCGGGTGCGCCGCAAGGCCAACCGGTACGGCGCCGCCGACCGCGCCTCGGTGATCGGGGTGTGGACGTCGGCCTCCCGGCAGCAGGTGCGGGTGCTCGGTGACCGGGTGGCCGGGGACACCGCCACCGGCCCGTGGACCCAGGTGTCCCGGTTGGGCAACCCGTTGTTCAACGAGGTCATCGTGCCGATGTCCAAGAAGGACCTGTGGAACACGCTGCCGCCGACGGAGGACAAGCGGTTCGCCCGCTTCGTCGAGCAGCCGGAGCTGGCCGCTCTGCTGCCGGCGCTCTACCCCGGGGTCTTCCCCCGGCTCGACGCGCTCAACAAGACCAAGAAGCCCCGGGCGGACCTGGCGGCGATCCTGCTCACCGGCATCCCGGCCGGGCTGATCGACGGCTTCACCAACAACACCGGTGACGTGCAGGCCGACATGCTGCGGCTGAACACGGCGATCAAGCCGAGCGCCAAGCCGGACCGGTTCGGCGTGCTCGGCGGTGACCTGGCCGGCTTCCCCAACGGCCGGCGGGTCGGCGACGACGTGGTGAGCATCGCACTGCGGGCCATCGCCGGGGTCACCGTCCCGCTGGTGGACAAGGCCTTCACCCCCGACGCGGCGGCCGGTGCGGTCACCCCGGGGCTGAGCGCCGCCGACGTGACCGCGCCCTTCCTGGGCAACTTCCCCTTCCTGGGCACGCCGTACGACGGGTTCAACAACCCGCCGGTGGCGAAGTCCTGAGCGGAGGCGTCCTCATGCACTCCCACGACCACCGGTACGGGCCGACGGAGAGCGGCACCGTCCTGCTCGACCTGGGCGCGGACACCGGCGCGCTGATCGTCCACACCGGGCGTGACCTGCACGGCCGGGAGATCGAGATCAGCCGGGCCGACCAGCCCGGCGCGGCGCGTACGCACTCGGCCGTGCGGGAGCGCGTGGTCCGGGACGGGGTGTTCCACAGTGCCGTCTACCCGGACCTGCCGGCCGGCCTCTATACCGTCTGGTGGGACGAGTCGACGCCCGCCGGCGCGATCTCCGTCACCGGCGGCACGGTTGCCGAATTCGTCTGGCCGAGCAGCGCACCTTCGGGGGTGGGCTGATCGCCGTACCGCGTCCGAACCGTCGCGCCCCGTCCACATCGTGGACGGGGCGCTGTCGGCATTTCCGCCTCGACGGGCAGCCTCGGCCGAACCGCGTTAACCTGTGCCCCACCAAGATCCTGATCTTGGTGGGCTGGTCCACCGGAGCCTCCGCCGGCGTACCCCGGTGGTGTCCACGATGGGCACGCCACGGCAGAAATCTCGGGCAACTCGCCGGAGAGGGCGTTACTCGTCCGGGGTCTGAATCGATAGGGCAGGTTGCGAGGCCGGGTGACCGAAGTGGTCGCTCGCACGGTGTCGGGAGGGCGACTCCATTATCAAGTTCAGCTTGACGGCGCACGCATTACACGCGTGTAATTTGAATGGGGTTGTTCGCGCGGAACGCAACAAATGGGACCGTACGGACAAGCACGCCTTTCGCGTGGGGGGTTGCAGCGGCGATGACGCCGGTGCGCGACAAGGAGGCATCTGATGGACGGCCAGCTTGAGGTGGCCGACCTGCTCGGAAACGCGCCGGAGTGGCAGGAGCGGGCGCTCTGCTCGCAGACCGATCCGGAAGCGTTCTTTCCCGAGAAGGGCGGCTCGACCCGCGAGGCGAAGCGGATCTGCTCGCGGTGCGAGGTCAAGACGGAATGCCTCGAATACGCTCTCGGTCACGACGAGCGGTTCGGGATCTGGGGTGGGCTCTCCGAGCGGGAGCGGCGCAAGCTCAAGCGGCGGGCCGCCTGAGCTGACGTGTGGGGCCGGGGCGGTGGGGGCCGCCCGGCTCACGCCCGGGTCGGTGCCGCGGGGGCGGCCCGACCGAGGGGGGTCAGGCCAGCTCGTCCGGGTCGACTCCGAGCAGGTTCGCCACCTGCTCGATGATCACGTCGTGGACCAGATCGGCGAGGTCCTCGCGGTCCATGGCGCGGAACTCCAGCGGCCGGCGGTAGAGCACGATGCGCGGCGGCACCTCCTGGCGGCCGGGGCGACCCGGCAGCAGGCGGGCCAGCGGCACCTCGCCGTCCTCCAGCACGTCGGAGTCGTAGACGTTCAGGTCCGGCGGGACGTCCTCGACGGCGAACTCGACGCCAGCCAGCTCCTTGGCGAACCGCCGCTCCAACGTCTCGACGGTGTCCAGCACCAGGTCGTCGAAGACCTCGGCCTTGGTGCGGGCCAGCGGGACGGTCGCCGGCACCAGCCGCCCGCGCAGCCCGCGACCGTGGCGGTCGCGGTGGGTGCGCCGGCCGGAGCCGGGGCGGCGGTGTTCCGGGCTCGTCATGAGGCACAGGGTAGCTCCCGCACCAGGCCGGCCTGCGGCAGCGCCGCACTCCTGGCGCGCCGGGGCGGGACGGCCGGGAATTGTGATCACCGTGACGGGCGTGTCGTAACGCGAACCGGTGCGCCGGACCCGGTAATGGAGATACCCTGCCGCCGTGAGGTCACCACGGCGCTGCTCCCGTAACGGCTGCCCCCGGCAAGCGGTCGCCACATTGACCTATGTCTACAACGAGTCCACCGCCGTGGTGGGCCCGCTGGCGGCCTTCGCCGAGCCGCACACGTACGACCTCTGCGAGCCGCACGCCCGGAGCCTCACCGCTCCCCGGGGCTGGGACGTGGTCCGGCACGAGGGCGAGTTCGAGCCCCCGCCGCCCACCACCGACGACCTGGTGGCCCTGGCCGAGGCGGTCCGCGAGGCCGCCCGCCCAGCCGAGGCCCGTCGCCCGGTCCAGTCCCACCGAGGCCGACCAGTCCCGGGCGACCCCCAGCGGGCCGCCCCAGGCATGGGTGACCGGCACCTCCGGCCCGAGGACGGGGAAGAGTTCGCCCAGCACCCGGCGCAGTGCCCGGAAGACCGTGGGCTCCCGGTCGTACGCGGGGGAGACCCGCGAGCCGAAGTGGTACGGCGCGCCCCGCCCGCCGAAGGCCAGCCGGCCGTCGGCGGTGCGCTGGCCGTAGATGATGACGTGCCGGTGGTCGGAGAACGTCTCCCGCTCGGCCAGCCCGATCCGGGCCCATGTCTCCTCGGGCAGCGGCTCGGTGGCGACCATCAGCGAGTAGACCGGGGCGAGGGCGCGGCGCTGGCCGGGCAGCCCCGGCGTGTACCCCTCGGTGGCCCGGACCACCACCGGCGCCCGGACGGTGCCGTGCGGGGTCACCGCCGCGCCGGCCCGGATCGCGGTGACCGGAGTCCGCTCGTGGATCGTGACGCCCCGCCGTTGCACCGCCCGGGCCAGCCCCCGCACCAGCTTCGCCGGGTGCACCACCGCGCAGTGCGGGGTGTACGTCCCGCCGCGCACCCCCTCGGCGGCGCACCGCTGCGCCGCCTCGGCGGCGTCGAGCAGCACCAGGTCGTCGGGGTCGAGCCCGTGCTCACGGGCCGTGGCCACCTCGGCCCGGGCCCGGCCGAGCTGGACCTCACTGCGGGCCAGCACCACCGTCCCGCCCTGCTGCCAGTCGCAGTCGATGCCCTCGGCGGCCGCCACCCGGCCGACCTCGCGGACGGTCTCCTGCATCGCTCGCTGCATGGCCAGCGCCCGGTCCCGGCCGTACCGGCGGGCCAGCGCGGGCAGCGAGGTCGGGAAGAGCGCCGAGCACCAGCCGCCGTTGCGCCCCGAGGCGCCGTACCCGGCGATCTCGGACTCCAGCACGGTGATCCGCAGCGTCGGGTCGGCGAGCGCGAGGTAATACGCCGTCCACAGCCCGGTGTAGCCGGCCCCGACGATCACCACGTCGGCATCGGCGTCGCCGGGCAGCGCGGGACGCGGGGTGAGCGGCTCGTCCACGCTGGACAGCCAGTACGACAGCTCCTGGTAGCGCATCACCACTCCGGCGGGGGCAGGTCGACGCGCAGCCGCGGATCGGGCTGCGGAGTGCCGAGCGTCTCGACCACCGGCACCACCCCGGCCCAGACCGGCCGGTCCAGGTCGTCGGCGTCGTCGTCGGGCGGTCCGGCGCTGATCTTCACCGAGCACTCGTCCAGCGGCAGGGCCAGCACCAGGGTGGCGGCCAGTTCCTTCGCCGACGGCGGCCGGATCGTCGCCCAGCGGCCGGGCAGCAGGTGCTCGGTGAGGCGTTCCAGGGCGGCCAGCTTGTCGTCGCCGTGCAGCACGGCCAGCTCGCCGAGCACCATCGCGCCCCGGTAGTTCATCGAGGACGCGAAGGCGCTGCGGGCCAGCACCAGGCCGTCGAGCAGGGTCACGGTCAGGCAGGCCGGCGCGCCGGCCGCCAGGTGCCGGAAGAGCCGGCTGCCGGTGGAGCCGTGCAGCAGCACCCGGTCGCCGTCGCGGACGTACGCGACCGGCAGCGCGTAGGGCTGACGCCCGTCGGCGATGGCGAGGTGACCGACCCGCCCGGCGTCGAGGACGGCGTGCAGGGTGGCCCGGTCGCGGACGGCGAGCTCCGGCAGCCGGCGTACCCGGGTCCGGTCGGTGCCGCCGACGGTCCCGCCGCCGGCCGGTGCCTCGGCGCCCGTGGTCCGGCCCTGCGCCGGAGCCGGGTGGGGCCGGCTCCCGGTCTCCCGGGAACCGGCCCCACCCGCACCGGGCCCGCCGCTCAGAGCCGGTTCCATGCCTCGGTCAGCACGGCGCGCAGAATCTGCTCGATCTCGTCGAACTGCTGCTGGTCGGCGATCAGCGGCGGGGCGAGCTGCACGACGGGGTCGCCCCGGTCGTCGGCCCGGCAGTAGAGCCCGGCCTGGAAGAGCGCGGTGGAGAGGAAGCCGCGCAGCAGCCGCTCCGACTCGGCCTCGTCGAAGGTCTCCCGGGTCGCCTTGTCCTTGACCAGCTCGATGCCGTAGAAGTAGCCGTCGCCCCGGACGTCGCCGACGATCGGCAGGTCGTGCAGCTTCTCCAGGGTGGACCGGAAGGCGCCCTCGTTGGCCCGGACGTGGCCGACCAGGTCCTCGCGGGCGAAGACCTCCAGGTTGGCCAGGGCCACCGCGCAGGAGACCGGGTGGCCGCCGAAGGTCACCCCGTGGGCGAACATCCCCGTCTCGGTGAGGAACGGCTCCATCAGCCGCTCGCTGGCGATCATCGCACCGAGCGGGGCGTACCCGGAGGTGATGCCCTTGGCGGTGGTGATGATGTCGGGCTGGTAGCCGTAGCGGACCGCGCCGAAGTACTCGCCGAGCCGGCCCCATGAGCAGATCACCTCGTCGGAGACGAGCAGCACGTCGTACTCGTCGCAGATCTGCCGGACCCGCTCGAAGTAGCCGGGCGGCGGCGGGAAGCAGCCGCCGGAGTTCTGCACCGGCTCCAGGAAGACCGCGGCCACGGTGTCCGGCCCCTCGCGCTCGATGGCGCGGCGGATCTCCTCGGCGGCCCAGCGGCCGAACGCCTCGGGCGAGTCGCCGTGCTCGGGGGCGCGGTAGAAGTTGGTGTTCGGCACCTTGATGCCGCCGGGCACCAGCGGCTCGAAGTCGCTCTTGATGCCGGGCAGGCCGGTGATCGACAGCGCCCCCATCGAGGTGCCGTGGTACGCGATGTACCGGCTGACCACCTTGTGCTTGTTGGGCTGGCCGGTGCGCTTGAAGTACGCCCGGGCCAGCTTCCACGCCGCCTCGACGGCCTCCGAGCCGCCGGTGGTGAAGAAGACCCGGTTCAGGTCGCCGGGGGTCAGCGAGGCGATCTTCTCGGCCAGCTCGACGGCCTTCGGGTGCGCGTACGACCAGAGCGGGAAGTAGGCCAGCTCGCCGGCCTGCTTGGCTGCCGCCTCGGCCAGCTCGGTACGCCCGTGACCGGCGTTGACGACGAAGAGCCCGGCGAGTCCGTCCAGGTAGCGGCGGCCCTGCGCGTCCCAGACGTACGCGCCCTCGCCGCGCACGATGGTCGGGACCTCGCCGGCGGAGTAGCTGGCCATCCGGGTGAAGTGCATCCAGAGGTGGTCGGTGGCGTTGGCCATGTCAGCCCCATCGCGTCTCGGGCCGGTCCAAGGGGTGACGCCGGCCGCTCTGCCCACGGTTATCGCACAGCCTTCCCCGCAAAGGCAAGTGCTATCGGTGGTCCAGATGCTCTACAGCGACGGATTCAGCGCCAGTATGGCGAACACGCAATGGATTCCGCACGGCCGCCGACCTGCCAACCCGGGGCTGCGGGGGCGTCGTCGCGCGGTGGACGAAAGGTGGGCAAAGGAGGCGAGGCTCACTCGGCCCAGGGCTGGAGGCCGGTGTCGAGGACGGCCCCGAGCGACGCGCGCAGCCGGGTCGCCTCGTCGGCGCCGAACTTCTCCTCGAAGCGGGCTTGGGTGGCTCGCCAGAGCGGTAGCGCCGCCTCGATGCGCGCCAGGCCGTCCGGGGTGATAGCGATGATCCGGGCCCGGCGGTCGGCTGCCGAGGGCTCGACGGTGACCAGGCCCTCCCGGGCGAGCGGCTTGAGGTTCGTGGCCATCGTCGTGCGGTCCGTGCAGGTCTGCTCGGCGAGACTGGTGATCGTCATCTCGCCCTGAGCGCGGAGCTTCTGCAGGATGGAGAACTGCGTCGCGCGCAGGCCGACCGGGCTGAGGGCCTTGTCGTAGGTCGCGGTGAGGTACCGCGCCGCCTTGCGTAGCGCGAGGCAGTTGCACGGATCGTCCAGTTCCGTCCCCATGTCGACCCCCTTCTTGTTCATCGTCCGGCCCGCCGGGAGCGCGGATGTGCCGTCCTGGCGGCTCGGCAGATACGAGCATATGCTCGTATCTGCCACACCTCCACTTGGGCAATCCCCCGAGGGAGAGCCGCACCAACCGCCGAGGAGGCGAAGCGATGCGACCCACGCAGGCCGGCACCGACCGCACAGCAGCGGTACGCAAGGCCCGGTTCGGCAAGCTCCCGGAGCGGATCCGCCCAGAGGACATGGTCGAGGAGCAGGCGACCTCGGTGCCGGACCCGGCGAAGGACACCTACAACTCCGACGAATGGCTCATTCGGAACGCCGTCTGAGTTCGTCGACTACCGCACGGAGGATTCTGATGCGCCTTTCCAAGCCCTTCCTGACCGTGTCGGTGGCGGTGCTCTCGCTGGCCGTCCCCGTGGGCTGCTTCGTCCAGCTCTTCTGACACGCAACAAACGATCGGGGCGTGGTCGCGGCCATCCGGCGGGCCACGCCACCGGGTCGACGGCCGGGAATCAGGCCGTACCCCAGCTGTAGGTCTGCTTGCGGAGCTTGAGGTAGACGAACGCCTCGGTGGCCAGCACCCCGGGGACGGCGCGCAGCTTCTGCAGGATCTCCAGCAGGTGGGCGTCGTTGCGGCAGACCACCTCGGCGAGCAGGTCGAACGAGCCGGCGGTGATCACCACGTAGTCGATCTCCTCGAACTCGGCGAGCCGGTCGGCCACCGCCTCCAGGTCCCCGTCGGTACGCAGGCCGATCATGGCCTGCCGGGGGAAGCCGAGCTGGAGCGGGTCGGTGACCGCGACGATCTGCATCACCCCGGCGTCGAGCAGCCGCTGCACCCGCTGCCGCACCGCCGCCTCGGAGAGCCCGACCGCCTTGCCGATCGTCGCGTACGGCCGGCGGCCGTCCTCCTGGAGCTGTTCGATGATCTGCTTCGCGACGTCGTCGAGCAGAGCGTGACTGGCGCCCTCACGGACGGTGAGACGGCGTCCGCCGCTGCCGTTCTCCTGCTGCCGGTTCGTCATCGACCACTCCCCATGTCCGTTTCCCCGGGTGAGCCTAGTGCCAACGGGCAGTGTGGCGTATTTCGTCGTCCATAGCTAATCCCGCAACGGAATCCCTTGTGGGGTCGGTCACCTCATGTCAGGATCAGTCGTCCCAGGCACCTGACCCCTCCCGCCGGCGTCACCCCCGTCCCGTCGCCGACGGACGACCCCCTAGGAGTCGTCACATGCGAACTCCCCTCAACCGCCTCACCCGGCGCGGACTGCTCACCGGCACGCTCTCCTCGGCCGCCCTGCTCGCCGCGGGCGGCGCGCTCGCCGGCTGCGGCACCAAGGCCGCGACCCAGACCGAGGCGGGCTGCAAGAGCGAGGACCTCTCCGCGACGGAGAAGAAGCTGGCCTTCGCCAACTGGCCGCAGTACATGGACGTGGACGAGAAGGACGAGTCGAAGCGGCCCAGCCTCGACGCGTTCGTGCAGAAGACCGGCATCCAGGTCACCTACACCGAGGACATCAACGACAACAACGAGTTCTTCGGCAAGGTGCAGAACCAGCTCGCCAGCTGCCAGAGCACCGACCGGGACATCATCGTCCTCACCGACTGGATGGCCGCCCGGATGATCCGGCTCGGCTGGATCCAGAAACTCGACCCGGCGAAGATCCCGAACGTGGCGGCCAACCTGCTGCCGTCGCTGATCAACCGGTCCTTCGACCCGGAGAACCGGATCGCCGTCCCGTGGCAGTCCGGCCTGGCCGGCCTCGCTTACAACGGCAACGTCACCAAGGAGCTCCGCACCGTCGACGAGCTGCTGACCCGTCCCGACCTGAAGGGCAAGGTGACCGCCCTGTCCGAGATGCGGGACACCATGGGTCTGCTGATGCAGTCCAACGGGCACGACCCGGCCAACTTCACGTCGGCCCAGTTCGACGACGCGCTCAACAAGCTCAAGAAGGCCGTCGACTCCGGGCAGATCCGCAAGTTCACCGGCAACGACTACGCCCCGGACCTGGCCAAGGGCGACATCGCCGCCTGCATCGGCTGGTCCGGCGACGTCATCCAGCTCACCGGCGAGGACGAGAAGATCAAATTCGTCTCGCCCGACTCCGGCGTGATGCTCTTCAGCGACAACATGATGGTGCCGAACAAGGCCACCCACAAGGCCAACGCCGAGGCGCTGATCAACTACTACTACGAGCCGGCCGTCGCGGCGCAGCTCGCCGCGTACGTGAACTACATCTGCCCGGTCAAGGGCGCGCAGGCCGAGATGGAGAAGATCGACCCCGAGCTGGCGGCCAACCCGCTGATCTTCCCGGACGAGGCCCTCCTGTCGAAGTCCAAGGTGTTCATGGCCCTGGACGAGAAGCAGGAGAAGGAGTACGAGTCGAAGTTCCAGCAGGTCATCGGGGCGTGAGGACGATGGGGCACGAGTCACCGGCCGGCGACCTGAGGCTGGCCAACCTCACCAAGCGGTTCGGGGTCTTCACCGCGGTCGACGACCTCAGCCTGACCATCCCGCAGGGCTCGTTCTTCGCCCTGCTCGGGGCGTCCGGCTGCGGCAAGACCACCACGCTGCGGATGATCGCCGGGCTGGAGGAACCGACCAGCGGGCAGGTGCTGCTCGGCGACCGGGACATCGCCCGGCTGCGGCCGTACAAGCGGCCGGTGAACACCGTGTTCCAGAGCTACGCGCTCTTCCCGCACCTGAACATCTTCGAGAACGTGGCCTTCGGGCTGCGCCGGCGCGGCATCCGCTCGGTCGACGACGAGGTCATGCGGATGCTGTCGCTGGTGCAGCTCGACGACTACGGCAGCCGCCGCCCGGCGCAGCTCTCCGGCGGGCAGCAGCAGCGGGTCGCCCTGGCCCGCGCGCTGATCAACCGGCCGCAGGTGCTGCTGCTCGACGAGCCGCTCGGCGCGCTCGACCTGAAGCTGCGCCGGCAGATGCAGATCGAGCTGAAGCGGATCCAGACCGAGGTCGGGATCACCTTCGTGCACGTCACCCACGACCAGGAGGAGGCCATGACCATGGCCGACACCGTCGCGGTGATGAACGCCGGCCAGATCGAGCAGTTGGGCGCCCCGGCCGACATCTACGAGTACCCGGCCACCGCCTTCGTGGCGAACTTCCTCGGCCAGTCCAACCTGCTGGCCGCCGAGGCCGCGGGCACCGCCGGCACGGACGTGCCGGTCACCGCCCACGGGGCCCGCTTCTCGGTGCCCGCCGACCGCGCCCGCGCCGACCGGGGCGCGGTCTACCTGGGAGTACGCCCGGAGAAGCTGCATCTGGTCGGCTCCGCCGACCAGGTCCCCGGCGGCCACCAGTACGTCGAAGGTGTCGTCACCGACGCCTCCTACGTGGGAGTGAGCACCCAGTACCTGGTCCGCACCGGCTGGGGGAGCGAGATCTCCGCGTTCGCCGCGAACAGCGGGGCCGGCGGCCAGCTGCCGGTGGGTGCCGGGGTGGTGGCGCACTGGGACCCCCGGCACGCCTTCCTGCTGCCCCGCGAGCCCGGCCAGGACGACAGCACCGCGCCGCTGCTCGACGAACCGGTGGGTGCGGCCTCATGACCGCGCTCGCTCACGTACCCACCCCGGCGGGGCAGGCGGCCGGCCCGCCGCCAGCGCCCCGGCGGGGGCGCCACCGGCTGCTGCCGTACCTGCTGCTGCTGCCCGGCGCGGCCTGGCTGTTCGTCTTCTTCGGCGTGCCGCTGCTGCAACTCGCCGCGGCCAGCCTCTACGACCCCACCGGCTCGCTCTCCACCGGGTACGCGCTGACCTGGGCGTTCGGCAATTATCCCGACGCGTTGCAGGCGTACTGGCCGCAGTTCGCGCGCTCCTTCGGCTACGCCGGGATCGCGCTGGTGCTGGCCCTGCTGATGGGCTACCCGCTGGCGTACGCGATCGCGCAGAAGGCCGGCCGGTGGAAGAACCTGCTGCTGGTCTGCGTGGTCGCCCCGATGTTCACCAGCTTCCTGGTGCGCACCCTGGCCTGGAAGACCATCCTGTCGGACAACGGTGCCCTGGTGGGCCTGCTGCGCGACGTGCACCTGCTCGCCCCCGACGGCCGGCTGCTCGCCACCCCGGTCGCGGTGGTCCTCGGACTGACGTACAACTTCCTGCCGTTTCTGGTGCTGCCGCTGTACGCGAGCCTGGAGCGGCTGGACTACCGGCTGCTGGAGGCGGCCAGCGACCTGTACGCCAGCCCGGTGCAGGCGTTCCGCCGGGTCACCCTGCCGGTGTCGATGCCCGGCCTGATCGCCGGCACGCTGCTCTTCTTCATCCCGGCGACCGGCGACTACATCAACGCGGAACTGCTCGGCACCCCGAACGAGTACATGATCGGCAACGTCATCGACTCGGCGTTCCTGGTCCGCCTGGACTATCCGCAGGGCGCGGCGCTGTCGTTCCTGCTGATGGCGGCGATCCTGGCCGTGGTCTTCGTCTACCTGAGCCGGGCCGGCACGGACGAGGTGGTCTGATGAGCGCGAGGAGTGCAGCGGAGCGGAGCCCCGCAGTCGCGAATGAAGGTGAGCTCTGATGAAGGTGTCGCGTTGGCTCGCCGACCGCTGGGTGATGGGCGTGGCCCTGCTGGTGCTCGGTTACCTCGCACTGCCGATCCTGGTGGTGGCCGGGCTCTCCTTCAACCGCCCGTCCAGCCGGCTGTCGTACGACTTCCACGAGTTCACCCTGGACAACTGGCGGCAGCCCTGCGCCACGGCGGAGATGTGCGACGCGGTGGTCCGCAGCGTGCAGATCGGCTTCATCGCCACCGTCGTCGCCACCGTCCTCGGCACCCTGATGGCGTTCGCCCTGGTCCGGCACCGGTTCCGCGGCCGGACCGGGATCAACGTGCTGATCTTCCTGCCGATGGCCACCCCCGAGCTGGTGATGGGCACCTCGCTGCTCGCCCTCTTCGTCTCCGCGGGCGTGCCGCAGGGCTTCTGGACCATCGTCATCGCGCACGTCATGTTCTGCGTGTCGTTCGTGGTGGTGACGGTCAAGGCGCGGCTCGCCGGGATGGACCGGCGGCTGGAGGAGGCCGCGATGGACCTCTACGCCAGCGAGTGGCAGACCTTCCGGCGGATCACCCTGCCGCTGGTGCTGCCCGGCATCGTGGCCGCCGCGCTGCTCGCCTTCTCGCTCAGCTTCGACGACTTCATCATCACGAACTTCAACGCCGGCACCACCGTCACCTTCCCGATGTACGTCTGGGGCGCCGCCCAGCGGGGCATCCCGCCGCAGGTCAACGTGATCGGTACGGCGATGTTCGTGATCGCGCTGCTGCTGGTCGGGGCCAGCTCGCTGCGCGGACGCCGGGCGCGTCGGGCCGTTCTCGCGGCCCCGGCGACCGCGAAGACGGCGACGACCCGGTCATGATTCTTCCGCATACCGACCGGGCGCTCGCCGAGGCGGCGCCCGTGCCCTACTGGCTCGACCGCCCGGAACGGCCCGACCCGCTGCCGCCGCTGCACGGTACGCACACCGCCGACCTGCTGGTCGTCGGCGGCGGCTACAGCGGCCTGTGGGCGGCGCTGCTCGCCAAGCGCGACGATCCCGGGCGCGACGTGCTGCTGGTCGAGGCGGGCACCTGCGGCTGGGCGGCGTCCGGGCGCAACGGCGGGTTCTGCGCCGCCTCCCTGACCCACGGGCTGGCCAACGGCGTCGACCGCTTCCCCGGCGAGATCGACGAGCTGGAGTGGCTGGGCCGGCAGAACCTGGACGCCATCGCCGCGACGGTCGAGGCGTACGGGATCGACTGCGACTTCGAGCGCACCGGCGAGCTGGCGGTGGCCGTCGAGCCGTACCAGCTCGCCGGGCTCGCCGAGGACGCCGAGCTGGCCAGCCGGTACGGCCACGACGTGCGGCTGCTCGACGCCGACGAGGTCCGCGCCGAGGTGCACTCGCCGACGTACCTCGGTGGGATGTGGGACCGCGGCCGGGTGGCCATGCTGGACCCGGCGAAGCTGGCCTGGGGCCTGCGCCGGGCCTGCCTCGACGAGGGGGTGCGGATCCACGAGCACACCCGGGTCACCGGCCTGGGCCGCGACGGGGCCGCGCTGCGGGCGGCGACGGCCGGCGGGCCGGACGCGGCGCCGGGGGCGGTGCGGGCCCGGCAGGTGGTGCTCGCCACCAACGCCTTCCCGCCGCTGCTGCGCCGGCTGCGCGCCTGGCTCGTGCCGGTCTACGACTACGCCCTGATGACCGAGCCGCTGACCCCGGCCCAGCGGGACGCGATCGGCTGGCGCAACCGGCAGGGGCTGGCCGACACCGGCAACCAGTTCCACTACTACCGGATCACCGCCGATCAGCGGATCCTCTTCGGCGGCTACGACGCGGTCTACCACTACGGCAACCGGGTCGCCCCCGAGCTGGAGCAGCGCCCGGCCACCTTCACCGCCCTCGCCGAGCACTTCTTCACCACCTTCCCGCAGCTGGCCGGGTTGCGCTTCAGCCACCGCTGGGGCGGCGTGATCGACACCTGCACCCGCTTCTGCCCGTTCTTCGGCACCGCATACGACGGCCGGCTGGCGTACGCGGCCGGCTACACCGGGCTGGGGGTGGGGGCCACCCGGTTCGGCGCTCGGGTGATGCTCGACCTGCTCAGCGGCGAGGAGACCCCGCTGACCCGGCTCGACCTGGTGCGCAGCACCCCGCTGCCGTTCCCGCCGGAGCCCGTCCGGGCCGCCGGCATCAACCTCACTCGCTGGTCGCTCGCCCGCGCCGACGCGCGCGAGGGCCGGCGCAACCTCTGGCTCCGTACTCTCGATCGTCTTGGTTTGGGGTTTGATTCCTGATGCGCATCCTGCTCGTCGGCGCCGGTGGCGTCGGCTCCGCCGCGGTCGCCATCGCCGCCCGCCGGTCCTTCTTCGAGACCATGGTCGTCGCCGACTACGACCTGGGCCGCGCCGAGCGCGCCGTGTCCGGGCACGGTGACCGCTTCGTCGCCGCCAAGGTGGACGCCGCCTCGGCCGAGGCGGTCGCCGCGCTCTGCCGGGAGCACCGGATCACCCACGTGCTCAACGCGGTCGACCCGCGCTTCGTCATGCCGATCTTCGACGGGGCCGCCGCCGCCGGGGCCGACTACCTCGACATGGCCATGTCGCTGTCGCACCCGCACCCGTCCCGCCCCTACGCCGAGACCGGGGTGAAGCTCGGCGACGACCAGTTCGCCGCCGCCGACCGGTGGGCAGCCGCCGGCCGCCTCGCGCTCTGCGGCATCGGCATCGAGCCCGGCCTGTCGGACGTCTTCGCCCGGTACGCCGCCGACGAGCTGTTCGCCGAGATCGACGAGATCGGCGTCCGCGACGGGGCGAACCTCACCGTCGACGGCTACGACTTCGCGCCGTCCTTCTCCATCTGGACCACCATCGAGGAGTGCCTCAACCCGCCGGTGGTCTGGGAGGCCGACCGGGGCTGGTTCACCACCGAGCCGTTCAGCGAGCCGGAGGTCTTCGACTTCCCGGAGGGGATCGGCCCGGTCGAGTGCGTCAACGTCGAGCACGAGGAGGTGCTGCTCATCCCGCGCTGGGTCAAGGCGAAACGGGTCACCTTCAAGTACGGCCTCGGCGACGAGTTCATCGAGGTGCTGAAGACGCTGCACAAGCTCGGCCTCGACTCCACCGCTCCGGTCACGGTGCGCGGCGTCGAGGTGTCGCCGCGCGACGTGGTCGCGGCCTGCCTGCCCGACCCGGCGACCCTCGGCGAGAAGATGCGCGGCAAGACCTGCGCCGGCACGTTCGTGACCGGGCTCGGCAAGGACGGCGCCCCGCGGCAGGTCTACCTCTACCACGTGGTCGACAACGAGTGGTCGATGCGCGAGTACGGCCACCAGGCCGTCGTCTGGCAGACCGCGGTCAACCCGGTGGTGGCCCTGGAACTGCTCGCCACCGGCGCCTGGTCCGGCGCCGGGGTGCTGGGCCCGGAGGCGCTGCCGCCGGTACCCTTCCTCGACCTGCTGACCAGCTACGGATCGCCGTGGGGGATGGAGGAGCGATGAGCCGCTACGGAGCCATGTACGGACCCGACGTCACCTTCCTCGGGGTCGACCGGTGCACCCTCGACGACCCGGCCTCCTTCGCCGACGCCGACGTGGTGATCGTCGGGGCGCCCTTCGACGGCGGCACCTCCCACCGGCCCGGCACCCGGTTCGGGCCGTCCGCGATCCGCCAGGCCTGCTACCTCGCCCACGACGGCTCTCGCCCGTCGCTGGCGCTGCGCGTCGACGCGCTGCGCGACCTGCGGGTGTACGACGCCGGCGACGTGGAGATGTTCTCCGGCGACATCGAGAAGTCGCTGTCCGCCCTGGAGACGGCCGTCCACGCGGTCGCCTCGGCCGGCGCGATCCCGGTGGTGCTCGGCGGGGACCACTCCATCGCGCTGCCCGACGCCACCGGCGTGGCCCGGCACCTCGGGTACGGCCGGGTGTCGCTGGTGCACTTCGACGCGCACGCCGACACCGGCGAGATCGAGTTCGGCTCGCTGCACGGGCACGGCCAGCCGATGCGCCGGCTCATCGAGTCCGGCGCGGTACGCGGCGACCGCTTCCTCCAGATCGGCCTGCGCGGCTACTGGCCCGGTCCGGACATCCTGTCCTGGATGGCCGAGCAACGGATGCGCTCGTACGAGATGACCGAGCTGGTCACCCGTGGGCTCGACACCTGTCTCACCGAGGCCTTCACGATCGCAACCGACGAGTGCGAGGGGGTGTTCCTCTCCGTCGACGTGGACGTGGTCGATCCGGGCATGGCACCGGGCACCGGCACCCCGGAACCGGGCGGCCTGACCTCGCGGCAACTGCTCGACGCGGTCCGCCGGATCTGTTACGAGCTGCCCGTGGTCGGGGTGGACGTGGTCGAGGTCGCCCCGCCGTACGACCACGCCGACATCACCGCGTACCTGGGCAACCGGGTGGTGCTGGAGGCGTTGTCGGCCATCGCCCGGCGTCGGCGGGACGCGGCCGGCGGGCCACCGTGGGATCCGGCCCAGCCGCTGCTGGACGGCCGCTGACCAGGGAGAGCAGCACGAGGCGTTGACATGGGTCCTACCCACGGTGATCATGTGGGGACGCTGCGGCCGTACGGGGGCCCGTAGCACAATCCTCGGAGGACCTTCATGGGTCGAGCCATGTCCGCATTCGCCCTGGGTGTCACCGCCCTCGCCGCCGCCGTGCTGGTGGACACCGCGCCCGCGTACGCCGCCACCGAGCAGCTGCGGTTGGACTTCGACGCCACGCCGACCGGGCAGGTCGAGCCCGGACCGTGGACGGCCGGGTGCTTCGCCGACGTCGCCACCCCCGGTGACTCCGGCTGCATCGCGGTGGGCGCCCCAGGCAGCATCTCGCGGGCGAGCCGCCCCAACGGCACCGGCGCCAGCCCGGCGATCGCCTTTCCCGCCTCGGGCAGCGCGGTGATCCAGGTGCCCAACGCCGCCAACCTCAACCCGGGCACCCAGGACTTCACCATCAGCGCCCTGGTGAAAGTGACCTCGGCTCAGGTGACGTCCGGGGCGAACCTGGTGCAGAAGGGCGTCCACGCCGACCCGGCGCAGTGGAAGCTCCAGCTCGACGGCGGCAAGCCGGGCTGCCGGATCGCCGGCACCGGCGCCGACGGGGCCGCCTCGCTGCTGCTCACCGCCGAGACCTCGATCGCCGACCAGGGCTGGAAGTTCGTCCAGTGCAAGCGGCGCGGTGACGTGCTGACCCTGCTCGTCGGCACCGAGACGGTGGACACGGACACCGGTGCCAGCATGGACATCACCAGCACCGCGAAGGTCAACATCGGTGCCAGGGGCGCCGGGCTGACCAACAACGACCAGTTCCGCGGCGAGCTGGACAACGCGGTCTTCAGCATCGGCTGACGACCGGAGGACCGGGCGCCCGGGGCGGTCACCGGCGCGGCGGTGACCGCCTCCGGCCCACCCGGACCTCGCGCCGGAGAGCCGGGAGCGGATGAGGAAGTGGACCCCGTCCGGCGCCTCCGGGGAAAAGCCGCTACCCCCCGGCCCAGCCGCTGCTGGACGGCCGCTGAACGGCCTTCCCATCGACGCGGGGCACCGCGTCCCGTCCGATGCGGCGACAATGGCGCGATGACCGAGACGCTCGCCGAACCGGCCACACCGCACCGGCCCGACCCCAGAGCGGCCCTGCTGGTCACGCTCGCCTGGTACGGCGCGGTCGTCGTGGCGCTCCTCGCGGGCACGGCCCTGTTCTCCGGGGCCGTGGCGCAGGGTTGCGGCGACGAGTGCACCTCCGACCGGGGAAGATGGTTGCTCTTCGTGCTCTACACCGGGACACCGGCGCTGTTCCTGGCGATGCTGGTCAGCCTCGTACTGCTCTGGCTGACGGTGGCCCGTCGGCCGGTGCGGTCCGCGGCGGCGGCCGGCACGCTGTCGGCCGTACCCGTGCTGCTGTTGCTCGGCGGTCTCGCCTCTCTCGTTTCGCGATAGTCGCCAGGTCGTCTGGTGCTCGCACTCGGGACCTGACAACGATCGATCGGCGGACCCACGTGCGGCGGTGATACCTCTGAGGCATCAAAATGCCTCAGAGGTATCGCGCTCGCACCGGTGCCTGCCTCCGGCGCAGTGAGCCGGGAGAATGTCGTGCGGCACCCTGACGCAGCCCACGCCTGATCCCTATACCGGTTGCCGCCGTCGATCGCCGCCCCTCATCCTGGTGCCTCGGTCGCCGCCGACAGGGCGCGGCGTCGTGCGTAAAGAAGGGGCGGTCGTGATGGTCGGGACGCGGGAACGAATGATGGTGCAGCTCCAGCTGGTCAGCGGCGACCGCCACCTGGTGGCCTGGGTGCGCGACGACCGCCGGGTCCGCGTCGGGGTGGAGCTGTCGCTGCGCGACCATGCCGAACCGGACCGCTTCTGGCGGGTGGTCGCCAAGGGCGAGCCGCGCCCGGCAGGCGAGATCAGCCGCGGCTGGCACAACGACATCTGACCACCACCCGGCCGCGCCGCTGCGCAGTCGCCCCGTCACGGAACGTCTATCGGGAAACCTTCCTGCCGGAAACGCTGAACCGCGCAGCGCTCCCACGCCGTACCAGGCGGCGTACGGATCACCGGACAACGGGAGGCACGAGGTGCAGCGCAAGCACGTGTTGGCGGCGGGGGTGGCGGTGGTCGCCACGGCGGTGGTGTCGGTCGGGACCGGATTCGGCTTCGCCGACACCACCCCCGCTGGTTCGAGCGCCTGCCAGGGCTCGGTGACGTTCTCGGCCGAGGGCGGAGCGCCGGCCGCGACCAGCGACCGGTTCCCGGTGGGCACCCGGCTGCGGGTGACCAACCTGGACAACAACAAGGCCGCGACGGTGACGGTGACCGGCCCGTCGGGCAGTTGCGTGCTGCTCAACGCCGCCGCGATGGAGCTGGTCCGGGATCCGGGCAAGAACGTGATCCGCCGCAACCTGGTGGAACGCCTGGACGGCGGTGCCGCACAGCCCGGGGCGACCCGGCCCGGCGGCCAGACCCGGCCGGGCAGCGCGCAGCCGGGCCTGTCGGCGCAGCCGGGTGGCGCGCCCGCGGCGAGCGTGTGCGCCGGTGCGATCACCTTCTCCGCCGAGGGCGGTGCGCCCGCCGCCACGAGCGGCCAGTTCCCGGTCGGTACCCGGCTGCGGGTGACCAACCTGGACAACAACAAGGCGGTGACGGTGACGGTGACCGGCCCGTCGGGCAGTTGCGTGCTGCTCAACGCCACCGCCATGGACGCGATCCGCGAGCCCGGCAAGAACCTGGTCCGCCGCAACACCGTCGAACTGCTCCGCTGACCACCGACCCGCTCCGTGAGTGGAACACCATGGGTGTCACGAGAGGCCTGTGACACCCATGGTGTTCCACCGGGCGGGGCGGTGCGCGGCTGCGGTGCTCAGCCGAAGGCGGCGTCCAGGATGTCCAGGCCACGGGCCAGCTCGTCGTCGGAGATGACCAGCGGCGGCAGGAAACGCAGCACGTTGCCGTAGGTGCCGCAGGTCAGCGTGAGCAGACCGGCGGCGTGGCAGGCCGCCGAGACCGCCGCCGCGGCGGCCGGGTCGGGGGTGAGGGTGCCCGGCTGCACCAGCTCCACGGCGAGCATCGCGCCCCGGCCGCGTACCTCGGCGATGCGCGGATCGCGCTCGGCGATGGTGCGCAGCCGCGCAACCATCACCGTCTCGATCCGCTGCGCCGCGCCGGCCAGGTCCAGCTCCCGCATGGTCTCGATGCTGGCCAGCGCCGCCGCGCAGGCGATCGGGTTGCCGCCGTACGTGCCGCCGAGGCCGCCGACGTGCACCGCGTCCATCAGCTCCGCCCGGCCGGTCACCGCCGCCAGCGGCAGCCCACCGGCGATGCCCTTGGCCAGGGTGATCAGGTCCGGCACCACGTCCTCGTGGTCGCAGGCGAACCACTGCCCCGTCCGGCAGAACCCGGTCTGGATCTCGTCGGCGACGAAGACCACCCCGGCCGCCGTCGCCCACTGGCGCAGCGCCGGCAGGAACCCCGCCGCGGGTACCACGAAACCGCCCTCGCCCTGGATCGGCTCGATCAGCAGGGCGGCCACGTTCTCCGCGCCGACCTGCTTCTCCACCATCTCGATGGCGCGCGCCGCCGCCTCCGCGCCGGAGAGGCCCCCGTCGCGCAGCGGGTACGACATCGGCACCCGGTAGATCTCGCCGGCGAACGGCCCGAACCGGTGCTTGTACGGCATGTTCTTCGCGGTCAGCGCCATGGTCAGGTTGGTCCGGCCGTGGTACGCGTGGTCGAAGACCACCACCGCCGGCCGCCCGGTCGCGTGCCGGGCGATCTTCACGGCGTTCTCCACCGCCTCGGCGCCGGAGTTGAACAGTGCCGAGCGCTTCTCGTGCCCGCCCGGGGTGATCGCGTTGAGCTGCTCGCAGACCGCCACGTACGACTCGTACGGCGCGACCATGAAGCAGGTATGGGTGAAGCGTTCGACCTGCGCCTTAACCGCCTCGACCACCCGCGGGGCGGAGTTGCCCACGTTGGCCACCGCGATGCCGGCCGCGAAGTCGATCCACTGCCGGCCCTCGACGTCGGTGATGGTGCCGCCGCCCGCGTGGTCGACGTAGGACGAGATGGTGCTGCCGACGCCCCGGGCCACGGCCGCGCCGCGTCGCTTGTGCAGTTCCTCGGACGACGTCATGGGTCAGCCCTCGATGTTGTGCATGACGTGCTTGATCCGGGTGTAGTCCTCCAGGCTGTAGACCGACAGGTCCTTGCCGTGCCCGGAGTGCTTGAAGCCGCCGTGCGGCATCTCCGAGACGAACGGGATGTGGGTGTTCACCCAGACGCAGCCGAAGTCGAGGCGGCGGGTCATCCGCATGGCCCGGCCGTGGTCACGCGTCCAGACCGAGGCGGAGAGGCCGTAGTCGACGCCGTTGGCCCAGCGCACCGCCTCGTCCTCGTCGGAGAAGCGCTGCACGGTGATGACCGGGCCGAACACCTCGTCCTGGATGATCTCGTCGGCCTGGCGGACCCCGGAGACGACGGTCGGGGCGTAGAAGTAGCCGCGCTCGCCGAGCCGGGAACCGCCGGTCTCCACGCTGGCGTGCTCGGGCAGCCGGTCGACGAAGCCGCTGACCCGGGCGAGCTGGTTGGCGTTGTTCAGCGGACCGTAGAGCACGTCGGCGTCGTCCGGCGCGCCGGTCTTCGTGTTGCGGGCCTGCTCGGCCAGCGCCGCGACGAAGTCGTCGTACACGCGGGGGCCGGCGAGCACCCGGGTGGCCGCGGTGCAGTCCTGACCGGCGTTGAAGTAGCCGCCCACCGCGATCGCCTCGGCCGCCGCCGCGACGTCCGCGTCGTCGAAGAGCACCACCGGGGCCTTGCCGCCCAGCTCCAGGTGGGTCCGCTTCAGGTCGGGCGCGGCGGCGGAGGCGACCTCCATGCCCGCGCGGGTCGAGCCGGTGATCGACACCAGCTGCGGGGTCGGGTGCGAGACGAGGGTACGACCGGTGTCCCGGTCGCCGCAGACCACGTTGAACACGCCCGGCGGGAAGAACTCCGACGCGATCTCGGCCAGCAGCAGCGTCGACACCGGCGTGGTGTCGGAGGGCTTGAGCACCACCGTGTTGCCGGCCGCCAGGGCCGGGGCGATCTTCCAGACCGCCATCATCAGCGGGTAGTTCCAGGGCGTCACCTGCGCGCAGACGCCGATCGGCTCGCGCCGCACGTACGAGGTGTGCCCGGCCATGTACTCGCCGGCCGAGCGGCCCTCGAGCAGGCGGGCGGCGCCGGCGAAGAAGCGGAACTGGTCCACCGCCGGGGGCAGCTCCTCGTCGGCGGTGAGCTGGCGCGGCTTGCCGGTGTTGCGCACCTCGGCGTCGACCAGTTCGGCCGCGCGCGCCTCGACGGCGTCGGCGAGCTTGAGCATCGCCTTCTGCCGCTCGCCCGGGGTGGTGTCCCGCCAGCTCTCGAAGGCGGTGGCGGCGGCCTTCATCGCCGCGTCCACATCCGCCGCACCGGAGACGGGGGCCTGGGCGAAGACCTCACCGGTGCACGGGTCGATCAGGTCGGCGTACCCGCCGTCCACCGGGTCGACGTACTCGCCGTTGACGAAGTTGCGCAGCTGCTGCTGGTCGCTCATGAGGGTGTCTCCGAGGGGGCCGGGAGTCTGGTCGCGGAGGTAATCGCAATCTGGTTGCCATCTTCGCTACTGAATCCGCGGCAGACAAGGCCTGCGGCGACTGTTTCCGTGCGGCCGGTCGTCGTCTACGCTGCCGACGTGGAGCCGAGAGCCTTCTATGTCGCCGGTCGCCCCGCTCACGGTGAGGGCGAGCTGACCGTCACCCACCCGTACGACGGCCGGACGGTGGGGCGTACCACGCTCGCCACGGCCGACCAGGTCGAGGCCGCCGTCGCAGCGGCGGCCGGCGTGGCCGCGCAGGCCGCGGCCCTGCCCGCGCACGCCCGGGCGGCGGCCCTGGACCACGTGTCCCGGCGGCTGGCGGAGCGGGCCGAGGAGGTCGCGGCGCTGATCACCGCCGAGAACGGCAAGCCGATCAAGTGGGCGCGGGCCGAGGTGGGGCGGGCGGTGTCGACCTTCCGCTGGGCGGCGGAGGAGGCGCGGCGCTTCTCCGGCGAGTTGCAGCGCCTGGACACCGACCCGGCGGCGACCGGGCGGATCGCCCTGGTGCGGCGGGTGCCGCGCGGCCCGGTGCTGGGGATCGCCCCGTTCAACTTCCCGCTGAACCTGGTGGCGCACAAGGTCGCCCCGGCGATCGCGGTGGGCGCGCCGATCATCGTGAAGCCGGCCCCGGCGACGCCGCTGTCGGCGCTGCTGCTGGGGGAGGTCCTGGCCGAGACCGAGCTGCCCGAGGGCATGTTCTCGGTGCTGCCGCTGCCCAACGAGCGCGCCGCCGAACTGGTCGCCGACCCGAGGCTGCCGGTGGTGTCGTTCACCGGTTCGGGGCCGGTGGGCGCGGAGATCCGCCGCTCCGTGCCGGAGAAGCACGTCACCCTGGAGCTGGGTGGCAACGCGGCGGCGGTGATCTGCGAGGACTGGGCCGCCGACGAGGACCTGACCTTCGCGGCGCACCGGATCGCCACCTTCTCCAACTACCAGGCCGGTCAGTCGTGCATCGCCGTGCAGCGGGTCTTCGTGCACGAGTGGCTCTACGACGGCTTCCTGCCCCGGCTGATCGCGTCGGTGCAGGAGCTGCGGGTGGGTGACCCTGCCTCCGGCCTGACGGACGTGGGGCCGCTGGTCTCCGAGGAGGCGGCGCAGCGGGTGGAGGCGTGGGTGGACGAGGCGGTCGCCGCCGGGGCCACCATCGAGGTGGGCGGCCGGCGCGACGGCGCCACCTACCCGCCCACCGTCCTCTCCGGGGTGCCCGCCGACGCGAAGGTGTGCACGGAGGAGGTCTTCGGGCCGGTCCTCGTGGTCGCGCGCGTCACCGACGACCGCGCCGCGTTCACCGCCGTCAACGACTCGGCGTACGGGTTGCAGGCGGGCGTCTTCACCCACCGGCTCGACGTGGCGTTCGAGGCGGCGCGGGTGCTGGAGGTCGGCGGGGTGATCGTCGGGGACGTGCCGTCGTATCGCGCCGACCAGATGCCCTATGGGGGCGTCAAGGGCAGTGGTGTGGGGCGCGAGGGGCTGCGCAGCGCGATGGAGGACTACACCGAGCCTCGGGTGATGGTGCTGACCGGGGTCGCGCTGTAGCCGCAGTCCGGCGTGTGTCCCCGCCGGGAGCGGTCGCCAGCTTGAGCGGTATGCCTCTCAGGCATATTTATGCCTGTCAGGCATATCGCTCATCCGGCCGCTCACCAGGTGCCGTCGTCGCGGACCCGGGCCGGGGCCAGGCCGAGCAGCAGCGTGGTGAGCGCGGCGTCGATGTCGTCGCCGAGGAACCACTCGCCGGCCTGGTCCAGGGCGAAGATCCGCCCGCGCTCGTCCACGGCGAGGATGCTGTCCTGCCGCTCGGAGCCGATTGGGAAGAGCCGTACGCCGAGGACGGCACCGAAGTCGGCGAGAGTGTCAGCGGTGTGCGCCGCACGAAGTGGATTGGTGTCGAAAAGGCGAACCCAGACCTCCCGACCGGGTCGCCGCCGAAAGGTGCCGATGGCCGGGAAGTCCAAGAAGACGCGTTCGGCTGCCGGAAAGGGCTCATGCCGATGGGTGCGGCCGACGACCTCACAGGTCTCGGCGATCGCACCCTGCGCCATGGCCCAGTTGAGCGGGTTCTGATCCCATCCTGCGTCGGCCAGCGCCTGAGCCACCTCGGGCGGGAAGCGGTCGGCGACCGGTACCTGCCGATGGATCGCTCGGGGTTCCGTGATCCCACCGAGTTCGCCCCATGGAAGGACACCGAGACGCACCAGAGCACTCGTGCACGACTCACACAAATTTTCTGTTGCGCCGCCGACCGGATCGCCCTGTTCCCGTATGCGGAAAACCTCGAATCTGCTTCCGGCGAGGAGCGTTCCGGCCTCGCCGGCGGTCAGCGGTCCTTCGCCCGCCGCGGCGCGGCGGTGGTCGTACTCGTGGAGGACGTCGGAGACGACGATCAGCTCGGCGTGCCGGTCGCCGCCGCGGACCAGGTGCCCGGCGGGCAGTTCGTCCAGGTAGGCACGGACCAGCGGGTGGTGGTGCAACTCGATGTCGCCCTTCGCCCCGTGACCGATGTACGTGCGGCCCTCGACGGTCAGGTGGGCGACCGTGGCGGGTGTGGGCAGCCGCCGGATCTCGCGCAGCAGTTGGCTCGCCGGGTCGACCGTGCGGGGGGCCGGGCTGCCCGCGGGGCGGCTGCGGCGGTACATCTGCTCGACCGCCGCGACCGGCACCCGTGGCCAGGTGGAGACCTCGCCGGTCTCCTTGTCGACGACCGTGGTGGGCAGGTCGCCCGGCACGGCGTCGACATCCGGGGCCACGACCGACCGGATGACGTACCCCAGGTCGAACTCGTCGATCCGCGGACGGCACTCGTAGCCGAGGCGCTGTGAGTCGCGGCGGGCCCACACCGTGGCGAGCTGCTCGGCCTGCTGGCGATCGATCACAGGCTGAAAACTACCGGACCCCCACGACTTCGTGGCACCCGGTATGGTTCGCCTGACTGAACGTGACCGGGGGAGGGTGACGTTGGCCGAAAGCGTTGACCGGGAAGCCAATCGCGCCCTCCGGGCACGGTTCGACGAGGTGTACGGGCAGTACCGGCAGCTCCGGTCCGGTTTGGACGAACTGCAGACCAAACTGGCCGAGCTGCGGATCACGGAACGCTCCGACGACGGTCAGGTGACCGCCACCGTGGGCGCCCGGGGCGAGCTGATCGACGTGGAGCTCAGTGCCGCGGTCTTCCACGACCGGGACGCGAAGGCGTTGAGCCGGAAGATAACCACGACGGTCCATCGGGCCACGGCCGCCGCCGCGGCCGCCACCCAGGACCTGGTGGCCGGCTACCTGCCGGCGGGGTCGGGGTCGGCGGACTTCCTTCGCAGCGGTGACTTCGGCGCACTGCTCGGCCGCGCCGACGCGACGCTTCGGGGCGATGGGGAGCGGCGTGGCTGAGGGACAGCTCTGGCTCGATCCGGACCGGGCCCGCCGTGGCGGCGCAGACCTGCACCTTGCCGGGGAGGCCATCGGCACCCGGCGTGCGCAGGTCGGGGGTGCGATCGCGGCGGCGAGCGCGCAGCGTCCCTGGGGCCGGGACGACATCGGCGCCGCGTTCGAGAAGAGCTACCGCGGCTACGAGGAGACGCTGCTGCGCGCCTGGGAGGGGGTCGGGCGGGCGGTGGCCGGGCTCGGTGCCGACGTCGTGGCTTCCGTCGAGGCCACGGTGCAGACCGACACCGCGAGCGGACAGCGCCTCGACGGAGTGTCCGGCCAGCACGGCAACCGGCGCTGACCAGCGGAGGACCAACTCGTGAGCCTGCTGCCGAGCCCGATCCCGCATCCGCTCGACTACAGCCCCTGGGATCTGCCGGGCTGGGTCTACGAGGCCCTCGACTGGGTCATCGGGGTGGAGTGGCCGGAGGGCGACGAGCGCGCCGTCTGGGACCTCGCCGACCAGTGGTACGCCGTCGCGGCGGCCCTCGCCGGCCCGCGTGACGACGCGATCGCCGCAGCGACCGACGTACGCAGCGGGTACGGCGGCATCGGCTTGGTGGCCGAGGCGTTCGACACCGCCTGGCGGCGGGTGGCCGAGGGTGACGAGGCGCCTCTGCCCGTCCTGCTTGCGGTCAGCGGCGACCTCGGCCGGCTCGTGGAGGAGTGCGGCTGCGACATCGAGGGCGCCAAGCTCGAGGTCTGGATCGAACTGGGCATCCTCGTCGTCGAGCTGCTGGCGATCGCCGTGGCGAGCGTGCTGACCGCCGGCGCCGCGTCGCCCGCGGTCGGGGCGGCCACCGCCGCCAGCCGCCTGGTGGTCCAGCAGATCTTCAAGCGGTTGCTCGCCCAACTCGCCAGGAAGGAACTCAAGCACGGCCTCAAGGAGGCCGGGGAGCGGGCGGCCAAGGAGGTCACCCGGGACGGCATGCGGGGGCTGGGCAGGCGCGCCGTCAAGGGCGGGCTGGAGGAGGCGGCGGAGGAGTCCGGGGTCAGCCTCGCCACGCAGGCGTACCAGAACTCCACCGGCCGTCGCCACGGCCTGGACCTGGCCGACCTCGGCGCGTCGGCGGTCGGTGGGTTCGCCGGCGGCGCGGTGGCGCCGCTCGCGGGGCTGGGCCGGCACGCCCAGGGTCGCGGCGCGCGGATCGCCGAACACTTCGCCCGGGAGATGACCGGCGAGACCCTCGCCGAGGGCGCGGCGGGCCTCGCCACCGGCCAGGGCGTCATGTCGCTGGAGGAGGCCGCGCGGGCGGCCGTCTCCGGCGCCGCTGGTTCGGCGACCGGTCAGGCCGACGCGGCGGTGCGCGCCCGCATCGACGGACAGTTGAGTTCGCTCGCCGCGCCGCTGCCGCCGGTGGAGCTGCCCGTCGCGCCACCACCGGTGGCCGGCGGCGACGGCCTTCCCTCGCCCCGCGACGGATCGCCGCGGGAGGCGGGGGCGCCGACGCTGTCCGGTGGCACCGCAACGGGCGCGAACGTCGCCGACAACTCTCAGCCCGCACCGCAGCCGGGCCGGGAGCCAGTGGCCCCGAGCCGGTCTGAGCCTGGTCCGGCTACGGAGTCGGGGCCGGTGTCAGGTCGGGGCGGGTCAGCGGCCGTCAGCGTGGATGCCGGTACCACCGTGGCGGCCCAGGTGGAGCAGGCGTCCTCGTCGGGCAGCCTCACGCTCTCCTCGGTCACCACCGAACGCGCGCCGTCGCCACAGGTCGGGGAGGTGCCTGCCACCGCAGGTCACTCCAGCGCTCCACCCACGACTGCCGGCCTGGCGACATCGGCTCCCGCGACCTCCGCGTCCGTGTCGACCGCCCCCGTGACTGCCTCCGCCACCACGATGACGCCCGTCGCTCAGCCGACGCCGGCCACCGCGACGCCGGCCACTGCGACGTCGGCGGGCACCGGCG
Source organism: Micromonospora sp. URMC 105 (assembly GCF_051386295.1). Taxonomy (NCBI): domain Bacteria; kingdom Bacillati; phylum Actinomycetota; class Actinomycetes; order Micromonosporales; family Micromonosporaceae; genus Micromonospora; species Micromonospora sp. URMC 105. Next base: position 42,974 of record NZ_JBPQTL010000035.1, read on the forward strand.
CGGTCGGCAGCACGGCGGCCGGGGTCACTCCGGCCCGTGCGACCGTTTCCGCGGTGGCGCAGCCGCCCGTGGCTGCCGTGCACGGCAGCCCTCCCGCCGTCACCCTGCCGCCGACGCAGCGGGCCTCACCGGTGGATGCCGAACCGCCGCTTCGGCAGGGCTTCGAGAGGCCGCAGCAGGACGGGGACGTGACCACCCCGCCGAAGGCGAACCGGTTCCCGTCGCTGGAGGCGCTGGCTCCGGCTCCGGCGACCTCGCCAGTTCCCGAGTCGCACCCCTTGCCGGTTTCTCCGGGACCGACCAGCGAGCCACCGCGTCCGAGGAGCCCCGAGTGGTACGCCGCAAAGTGGGCGGCCGACCGGGAAGCCCTTGAGCGACGCCGCTATCAGGGTTACTTCGAGTCGCAGCGAGCCTGGTACGAGGACAAGCGGCGAAGGGATCTGGCCGGTCACCTCTCGGAATTGGCAAGCCACTACCTTGACCGAGCTCGCTGGTTGAAGAAGCAGGCCCGCGAGTTCGCCCAGGCCGGGCTCAGCTTGCGAGCCGAGCACATGTTCAAGGCGAGTGAGGTCTCCGAACGGGACTCGTACGAGTTCAGCGATCACGCCGAGGCGGTCCTGGCCGGGAAGGTCGTGCCGGTCGAGGTCCTCATCGACAACGCGGCCGACTTCCAGCGGATCAACGACGACGTCGCCGACCTCGCCCTCGGTGCGGTCGAGACCAGTGACCGATCGGCGCTGACCGGCGCCGACGACGACCCACCGCCGATCGACCGTTCCCGCCGGTACGGGCAGTGGGGTGGGCTGCGCCCGCCACTGGCGCTGCACCAGACCGACCTCGAACAGCAGATGCCCCGCAATCCGGACGGCAGCGTCGTCCGTACCGCCGATCCGAGGCAGGGCGGGTGGTTCGCGCTCGCCAACGACGGCGGGCCGCAGGCCGACCCCACTCGCGGCATCAACTGCCTCGACTGCACCCTGTCGCTCTTCGAGACCTGGGTACACGGCCGGCCGCGGGTTTCCGCGCCGCGTACCTTCGACGGCTACGTCGCAGGGGACATCCGACGCCCGATCATGGGGGAGAAGAACGGCCCGGAGCGGGTGGAGCAGGTCACCGGCGGGCGTTTCCAGAAGCTGGTGGGCCGTCGGAAGCAGGCGACGGGCAGCTCGTCCCTGCGCACCGCGGTCGACCGTGGCTTCGAGAACCTGCACGTCCAGCTGAAGATCGGCGGCCACGGCAGTTACGCGTTCCTCATCACCGAGTGGGAGAACGGCGGGTCGCACGCCTGGGTCGCCCTCAACCAGAACGGCACGATCCTCTACGTCGACCCGCAGAGCGGCGCGATCCACGACCAGCCCCTCTACCGGCACCACGGCGTCGCGGACCCGGACAACGTCGTCAGCGTCGACGCCCTCGTGCTCGGCGGGGACGGCCGACCCATGCCGCTGGGCGGGCTGGCCCGGGGCCGGTTCAGCGTCCTGCCAGACCTGCCCGACTACCCGTCCACGCCGGAGGAAGAGGCCGGGTACGGCGACCCGTACCTGAACCGCCTCCACCTGCTCGACGGCCCGGGCGCCGCTGCCTCGGGGAACGGTCCAGCGATGGACGGCGTGCCACCTGCGGCACCTCACCTCCCGCCAGAGTCGGATGAGCCGCCCGAGGAAGCGGAACAACTGCGGCAAGCACGTCAACTGGCGTACGAAGGACGCCAGGCTGCCGGGGTGTCGGCTGGAGATGTCGTCGCGGGGAGCGCCGATCTCGACGCGGTGTTCGCAGCGGGTGTGACTCCCGCCGAGGTGGCCGCCCAGCTCGACGGACCCACACTCCAGCGGCTCGCCCGGCACCTCGACGATGCGGCGGCCCGCGACGTGGCGCGGTTGCTCGCCGATGCGCGAGTTGCCCGCATGCTCGACGAGACGTGGCAGACGCCTCCGCAGGGAGAGCCGCTGCTGGCCGAGACACTGGTCAGGCAGTTGACGCAGCGACCCGACCTGGCCCGGATGATCCTGGCCACGCCGGAGCTCGCGTATTCGCTGACCGCGCGTCCGCTGACGTTGCACCACCTGGCGGCTCATCCGCGCGCAATCGGCGTCATGGACTCAGTGCTCGACGACATCGTTGAGCGGAGTACCGAGGTGGTCGCCGCGGACGAGGGCTCGGTGGACGATACTCCGCTGACGGACGAGCAGCGCCGCGTCAGCAACTTCTTCGCCAATATCGACGACTTGGCGGTCCAGCCCGGGTTCGACCTCAAACAGAAGTCCGATCCCCTTTACCGTAAGCGCTATCTCGACTGGTTGTACGAAGAGGCAGTCGTAGCACAGGCTGAGGTGACGGCTCTCGCCGAACGTCTAGCCCGCCGTGCGGGCGGAGGCGCCATAGCGAAGCCACGTCCAGGCCCTAAGGACAGGCAGCGCGCTGAGGACAAGATCATCAAGTACCGGTCAGACGTGTCCCTGCTGACGGATCTGGCGGCCGCAAAGGTGGTATTCAACCGACTCGAGGACCTGTATCAGGCCCTGCGGGAGCTTCAGGCGGAACCCGGAGTCAGCATCGTCGAGTTCGATGACCGGTTCATCAGTCCTCAATCCAGCGGCTATCGCGACGTGCAGATGATGCTGCGGACGGCGAATGGACACGTGGCCGAGTTCCGATTGCACCTCGCTGCGCTCGACGAGGTTGCGGCGTGGGAGCATGCACTCTACAAGGTACGGCGGGATTTGAAGGCAGTAGCTGATCAAGCCGGACGTAGGATGACTCCCATGGAGTTTGCGCTCCGCAACGGGATTCTCAAGCAAGAACGGCAGTACTTTTGGACCGCGCTGCGGGAGACCTTGGACCGGAGGACAAGGGGTTGAGCGAGACGCCTGAGCTGAACCTGCCCGCCTACTTCAGCTACTACAAATCGCCAGTGAAAGTCGTGTCCACGCCCGAAGGCGGACTGGCCGCATGGCGGTTGTCACCCGACACCGGCGGTTGGGAGCCTGCGACCGAGATAGTCGACGAGATTTTGTTCGCTCGTGGCGGTGAGATCAGCAGCCTTACCGTCGAACAATTCGTGCAACGAACGGAAAGTCACCGTGGCCGGTATCTGGGCGGCACAGGACCCATCTTCGCTCTGTACGAGACGGTTCAGGCAATCGAGGCGGCAGCGGCTGCCGAAGGGCGGCGGCTGACGACACGTGAGATCGCGATGATCACAGGGATCAGGCGGAAGACGTTCGTCATGTTCGAGGAAGAGCTGCAACGCTCGGGTGACCCAGCTGCCGATCCCTCACCAGCTGTCGTCTGAACGACCCCCACCGCAGGGCTCGGAGCGGAGTCTCCTGGTCGGCTACCTGCGAGACCACCGCTGCCTCTGGAACTCAGGTGCGCCGACCTCGACGTCGAGGCGCTGGTCCGGCGCAGCAGCCGTTCGCCTACGCCACATAACATCGGCCCATGACGAACTCCGGCATGTCGAAGCGGCAGTCGTTGGCCTGGGTGAGCGGCCTTCTGCTGGGCCTCGTCGTCGGCCTGGTCATCTTTCGGGACAAGGGTGGGGTGGCCTTCGGCGTCGCTTTCGGTATCGCCTTCGCGGTCGCCTTCGGTGCCATCACCCGCAAGGACGAGCACCCGGCCACCCGCACGGACGAACAACCGGACAGGGCCGACGACGGCGAGTAGGCCAGCGCCGGCCGCCGGCAGGAGTAGGACAACATTTGTGCGATGTCGGGGTGTCCGCCGCCGGAGACACCCCAACACGGCGTAACTGGGGATGATCAAGCCCGAGCATGAGTGGACCGCACCCCGGCGTCGGCGTGAAGCCACAACGAGCAGGCCGAGGGCGCGAGGCGGCAGGGCATACGCCGGGAAGCGGCGACGGAGAGGGGCGCCGGTGCAGGTGGACACGCCGAAGACGGTCGCCGAGGCGGTGGCCGTACAGGATCGGTTGCGGCCCCTCGCGGACCTGGTCGGGCCCGGTCCGCGCCGGCCCGCGACGGTGGCCGGCCTCGACGTCGCGTACGCGGAGAGCGGTGACCTGCTCGCGGCGGCCGTCACCGTGCTGGACGCCGCGACCCTGACGGTGGTCGACCGGGCGGTGAGCGTCGGGCGGCCGGCGTTCGACTACGTGCCGGGGCTCTTCGCCTTCCGGGAGCTGCCGGCGTTGCTGGCCGCGCTCGACGGGTTGACGGTCCGCCCGGAGCTGCTGGTCTGCGACGGGCACGGGCTGGCCCACCCGCGCCGCTTCGGGCTCGCCTGTCACCTGGGCGTGGTGACCGGGCTGCCGGCCATCGGGGTGGGCAAGACCCGGCTGGTCGGTGAGGCGGCGGAGCCGGGGCCGCGGCGCGGCGACAGCAAGCCGCTGGTCGACGGGGGAGAGACGGTCGGGCGGGTGCTGCGGACCCGAGACGGGGTGAAGCCGGTCTTCGTCAGCGTCGGGCACCGGATGAGCCTGGACAACGCCGTCGACCAGGTGCTCGCACTCACCCCGCGCTACCGGCTGCCGGAGACCACCCGCACCGCGGACCGGCTCTGCCGCGAGGCCCTCGCCGCCGCCCTCACCTGACCCGCCGCGAGCGCCACCGGCGGTCGCCGACGTGACCCAGGACACGGCGCGCGGGGTAATGCGGCACACATCTGGAGCGCTCAATGGGGAGGAGCCCCCCTGACCCGGTAGTAACCTGACGCCGGATTCCAGCGGGGGAGACGGTGAGGTGGAGATGACCGTGCGTCGGCACGTCGTACGCCTGGCGGCGGGTGCTGCGCTGCTCGGCGGCCTGCTCGCCGTCGCCGCCGCCCCCGCGTACGCCGACTCCGACCGGGTCGGAGTCCGCGCGGCGAGCGGCTTCAGCGCGGGCGGTTCCGCGGGCGGCGCCCAGCTGGAGGTGCGCAAGCGCACCGAGGGCTGCGTACTGCTGCGCAGTTCGCTCGGATTGCGGCTCGCCGGGTTGAACCCCGACCAGGTGCGGGTACAGGTGAACATCGGGGGCCGCTGGTTCCCGGTCGCCGTCTCCGGCGGCGGTGGCAGCGTCGCCACCGCCCGTACCTCGCCGGCGAATGCCACGTTGTGCAAGGGGAAGAGCATCACCGTTCGCTACCGGGTCGCGTTCCTCGCGGGCGCCCCGGCGGGCAGGTTGGAGGTGGCCGGCGAGGCGACGACTGCCGCCGGCCGCCTCATCGGCCGGGGCGCCGACACCTCCCGGGTCGGCGGCCGCACCGCCACCAGCGCTTCACCGACCCCGAGCCGCAAGCCCACCCCGACTCCCAGCGCGACCGAGAGCCCGGCCGCCGTCACGGACGAGCCGACCCGCGCCGCCCTCGCCGCTCCGACCCCCGGCCAGGCCACCGCCGCTGCCGAAGAGTCCTCCGGAGGATCCATGATCATGTGGTTCGGCATCGCCCTGGTAGCCATCGGCGCCGGGCTGATCGCCCTGCTCATCCGCAACAACCGCAAGGACCGCGGGCCCGCCCGCGAGCAGGCGGAGTACCCGGCCCTCCCGCTGCCGCGCAACCCCGGTCCGACCACCTACCGCTCCGGCGGCGGGGTGCCGGGCGCCGCCCCCGCGCCGACCCCTCAGGTGTACGGCCAGCAGCCCGCCCCGGCCCGCCCCAACGGGCTGTACGGCGGCGCCGGCGCGTACCCGACCGTCACGCCCGCACCTCGCTCGTCCGGCGGGGTGTACGGCGCCCCGGCGTCGGCCCCGCCCGCGTCCACGACGCCCGCGCCGCAGCAGCCCGCCACCACGCCGCCCGACGGGGAGGCGACGACCTTCATGCCCCGCCTGCCCGGCTAGGACAAGGCGCACCCCGCCGCTCCGTTAGGCTCAGGTTCGTTGACGACCTGCTGTCGAGGAGCGAGCCCGGTGTCTGACCTGTCCCAGATCGTGAAGGCGTACGACGTCCGTGGGACGGTGCCCGACCAGTGGGACGAGCGCACCGCGGAGGCGCTCGGGGCGGCCATGACGCAGGTCCTGAACGACTCCGGTGAGCCGGGCGACGCCGTGCTCATCGCGCACGACATGCGGGCCACCGGGCCCGCCCTGGCGAGTGCCTTCGCCACCGGCGTGCGGTCGGAGGGCCGTTCGGTGATCGAGCTGGGGCTGGCCTCCACCGACATGCTCTACTACGCCTCGGGCGCGCTGGGCCTGCCCGGCGCGATGTTCACCGCCAGCCACAACCCGGCGCAGTACAACGGCATCAAGATGTGCCGCTCCGGCGCCCGGCCGATCGGGCAGGACAGCGGCCTGGCCGACATCCGCGACCGGGCCCAGGCGCTGCTGGCCCGCGGCGAGCGGGTGGCCGGCGAGCCGCCGGTCCCGGCCCGGCGGCGGGACCTGCTGGCGGACTACGCCGCGCACCTGCGCAAGCTGGTCGACCTCTCCACCATCCGGCCGTTGAAGGTGGTCGTCGACGCCGGCAACGGGATGGGCGGCTACACCGTGCCCACGGTGCTCGGCGACGCGGCCCTGCCGCCCCTGCCGCTGGAGATCGTGCCGCTCTACTTCGAGCTGGACGGCACCTTCCCCAACCACGAGGCCAACCCGCTCGACCCGAAGAACCTGGTCGACCTCCAGCGCGCGGTGGTGGCGCACGGCGCCGACATCGGGCTGGCCTTCGACGGCGACGCCGACCGCTGCTTCGTGGTCGACGAACGCGGCGAGCCGGTCTCCCCGTCCGCGATCACCGCCCTGGTGGCGGCCCGCGAGCTGGCCAAGCACCCCGGCTCCACGGTGATTCACAACCTGATCACCTCGCGCGCGGTGCCGGAGATCATCCGTGAGCACGGCGGGTCGCCGGTGGTGGCCCGGGTCGGCCACTCGTTCATCAAGGCCGAGATGGCCCGCACCAACGCCATCTTCGGCGGGGAGCACTCGGCGCACTACTACTTCCGGGACTTCTGGTTCGCCGACACCGGCATGCTCGCCGCCATGCACACGCTGGCCGCTCTCGGCGAGCAGTCCCAGCCGCTGTCGATCCTGGCCGGCATCTACGAGCGGTACGTCGCCTCCGGCGAGATCAACTCCACGGTCTCCGACCAGGCGGCGAAGGTCGCCGAGGTGCGCGCCGCGTACCCGGACGCGGAGGCCGACGACCTGGACGGCCTCACCCTGCGCTTCCCGGACGGGGCCTGGTTGAACCTGCGCCCGTCCAACACCGAGCCGCTGCTGCGGCTCAACGTGGAGGGCCCGACCGAGGAGCGGATGATCTCGCTGCGCGACGAGGTGCTGGAGCGGGTTCGCCGATAAGATCGCCTGCGCCGGTCGGCACCGCCGGCCGACGAGACCGCACACGTGGAAGGAGCCGCACCGTGGCCCTGGACCCGCAGTTGCTCGAGATCCTCGCCTGCCCGGACACACACCACGCCCCGCTGGACTACGACGCGCAGGCGCAGACCCTCACCTGCACCGAGTGCGGTCGCATCTTCGAGGTACGCGACGACGTGCCGGTGCTGCTGCTGGACGAGGCGCGCGGGGGCCCGGAGGCGCAGCGGTGATGGAGGGTACGGCCGGGGTCAGCGGCCGGCGGGTGGCCGACGAGTCCGTCCTGGACGACCCGGACACCTTCGCCGAGCAGGACCCGGGCGGCATGCTGCGCTTCACCGCCTCGGCGGGCGCCCAGGTCCGCGAGTCGGCGAGCCTGGCCGCCGAGGCGAACCTGGCGCTGCTGGAGGACGGCGGTCGCCCCCGGGCGGTCGTCATCGCCGGCATCGGCACCGCCGGGCGTACCGGTGACGTGCTCGCCACGGTCGCCGGGCCGCGCTGCCCGGTGCCGGTCATCGCGCACCGCAGCGCCGGCGTGCCCGGCTGGGTCGGCGCGGCCGACGTGGTCATCGCGGTCAGCGCCTCCGGACGCAGCCCCGAGGCGCTCGGCGCCGCCGAGGCCGCGCACCGCCGCGGCGCCCGGCTGGTCGCCGTCGGCGCGCCCGACTCGCAGCTCCAGTCCGTGGCCGAGCGGGCCCGCGCCCCGTTCATCCCGGTGCCCCGGCGCGCCCCGGCCCGGGCCAGTCTCTGGGCGCTCACCGTGCCGGTTCTGCTGGCCGCCCGTACGCTCGGCCTCGTGAAGGTCAACGAGGCGGATCTGGCGGAGACCGCGGCCCGGCTGGACGCCGACGCCGACCGGTGCCGTCCCACCGCGGAGTCCTTCGTCAACCCGGCGAAGTCGCTGGCCCTCGGGCTGGCCGGGTCGATCCCGATCGTCTGGGGATCGTCCCCGCTGGCCACCGTTGCGGCCCGGCGCTTCGGCGACACGCTGTCGGCCAACGCCCGCTACCCGGTGGTCACCGGGGCGCTCGGCGAGGCCGGGCGCGGGCGCGTCGGCCTGCTCGACGGCGTCTTCGGCGGCCTGGTCGAGTCGGCGCGGGACATCTTCGCCGACCCGGGCGAGGTCGAGGGCGACCCGACGCGGCTGCGGCTGGTGCTGCTGCGCGACGGCGGCCTCAACGCCGAGGACGACACCGACGAGCCGCTTGCCGTCGAGGAGCGCCGCGCCGACGCGGTGCAGACCCTCGCCGAGCGGCGTGGTGTGCGCTGCGACGTGGTGACCGCCGAGGGTGGCTCCGCGCTGGAGCGCCTCGCCTCCCTCGTGGCGGTGCCCGACTTCGCCTCGGTGTACCTTGCCCTGGCCCATGGTCTGGACCCGATGGCGGTCCCGGCCATCACCGAGATGAAGGAGCTGTCGAACCAGTGAGCGCAAATGGCGGGACGAAGGCGATCGTCGCCGCACTGCTGGCCAACGTCGGCATTGCCATCACGAAGTTCATCGCGTTCCTGTTGACGGGACTGTCGTCGATGCTGGCCGAGTCGATCCACTCGGTCGCCGACTCCGGCAACCAGGCGCTGCTGCTGTTGGGCGGCAAGCGGGCGAAGCGGGAGGCCACCCCCCAGCACCCCTTCGGGTACGGCCGGGAGCGCTACGTCTACGCGTTCATCGTCGCCATCGTGCTGTTCAGCGTGGGTGGTCTCTTCGCGCTCTACGAGGCGTACCACAAGTGGTCCCACCCCGAGGCGCCCGACAAGTGGCAGTGGGTCCCGGTCGTCGTGCTGGTGGTGGCGATCGTGCTGGAGTCCTTCTCCTTCCGCACCGCGATCGTGGAGTCCAACCTGGTCCGGGGCAACCAGTCCTGGGTGCACTTCGTCCGGCGGGCCAAGGCCCCCGAGCTGCCGGTGGTGCTGCTGGAGGACCTCGGCGCCCTGCTCGGTCTGATCTTCGCGCTCTTCGGCGTGAGCATGACCCTGATCACCGGTAACGGGATGTGGGACGCCCTCGGCACCGCGATGATCGGTGTGCTGCTGGTGGTCATCGCGGTCATCCTCGCCATCGAGACCAAGAGCCTGCTGCTCGGCGAGGGCGCGGAGGCGCACGACGTCGCCGCGATCGAGAAGGCGATCACCGAGGGCCCCGAGGTCGAGCGGGTCATCCACATGAAGACGCTCTACCTCGGCCCCGAGGAGCTGATGGTGGCCGCGAAGATCGGCGTGCCGGCGTGCGACAGCGCCGAGGAACTGGCCCGCGGCATCAACACCGTCGAGGCCCGCATCCGCGCCGCCGTGCCAGTCGCCCGCGTCATCTACCTGGAGCCGGACATCTACTCCGCCGCCGCGGAGCGCGCCGGCAAGGGCACCGCCTCGCACACCGCCGTGGCGCAGCCGGAGTCTCCCTCCGGCGGGGTGGCCGGCCACGCCGGAGCCTGACGGTGGAACTGCTGTACGGCCCGATCCGCGACTACGCCTGGGGGTCCCGCTCGGCCATCGCCGAGCTGCAGGGGCGCCCGGTGCCCAGCGACGGGCCGGAGGCGGAGCTGTGGCTGGGCGCCCACCCGGGCGCCCCGGCCACGGTCGACCGGGGCGGCGACCGGGTGAGCCTGGTCGACCTGATCGCCGCCGAGCCGGGCCACTGGCTCGGCGAGCGGGTCCTCGACCGGTTCGGCACCCGGCTGCCGTTCCTGCTGAAGGTGCTCGCCGCGGACGCCCCGCTGAGCCTGCAGGCCCACCCGGACCCGGAGCAGGCCCGGGCCGGGTACGCGGCCGACGCCGCGCGCACCGACGGGCCGCGCAACTACGTCGACCCGTACCACAAGCCGGAGATGCTGGTCGCGCTCGCGCCGATGGAGGCGCTGTGCGGGTTCCGCGATCCGGCGGAGTCGGCGGACGTGCTCGCCGCGTTCGGCGTACCCGCGCTGGAACCGGTGGTGGCCGCGCTGCGCACCGGGCCGGCGGGCCTGCGGGACGCGGTACGCCTGCTGTTGACCTGGCCGGCGGCGCAGCGCGCCGGGCTGGTCGACGCGGTGGTGTCGGCGGGCGTCGCCGGCCCGGACGCCGAGCTGGCCCGGGCGCTGGCGGCGAGCTACCCGGGCGACCCGGGGGTGCTGGTGGCGTTGCTGCTCAACCACGTGCGGCTGGCGCCGGGGGAGGCGATCTGGATGCCGGCCGGCAACCTGCACGCCTACCTGCGCGGCACCGGGGTGGAGATCATGGCGGCCAGCGACAACGTGCTGCGCGGCGGGCTCACCCCGAAGCACGTGGACGTCGACGAGCTGCTGCGGGTGCTCCGCTTCGAGGTGCTGGCCGACCCGGTGGTCACCGCCCGGCCGGTGGCGCCGGGCGTGGTCTGCTGGCCGGCGCCGATCGACGACTTCGCGCTGCACCGGGTGACGGTGGACGAAGCCACGCCCGAGGTGCGGCTGCCGTCGCCGGGGCCCCGGGTGGTGCTCTGCCGGGCCGGCCGGGTCACGGTGGACGACGGCGCCGGCGCGGTCACCCTCGGCCCCGGCCAGGCGGCCGTCGGACCGGCCGCCGCCGCTCCGCTGGTCTTCGGCGGCACGGGCGAGGCGTTCGTCGCCACCACCGGCCTGCGCTGACTGTGAGGCTGGCCGGGTTGGCCCGTACGTGATGGGCTGATGGCTGGCAGCAGTAGACGTGACTCAT